>JAAYVF010000049.1 GCA_012517325.1 Myxococcales bacterium
CAAAGCCCGATGCAAAACGGAAAATCGAAAGGGAACAACCAACTGGACGTGGGTCTATCAGGCCTCGGCTCCGAACTCTACGTAACCAAGGGGACATTTTTGCTGCACAGTTAAGGGGACATATTGCCTAAGTATAAACAACAGGGGTTTGCCGAGTTGACCGGTACGAAGGTACGGGGTACACTGCTGGCAACGAGGGTACCATGGAACCACTGCCGCGCCGCCAACAACTGATTCTCGATTTTCTCCGCGAGCACCAGCAGCGCCACGGCGCGCCGCCGACCTTCCGCGAAATCGCCGCGCATTTCGGCCTGACGATATCCACCGTACAGGAAGCGGTCGCCGCGCTCGAACGCAAGGGGCGGTTGGAACGGACGCCCGGCAAGGCCCGCGGCCTGCGCTTGGCCGAAGCCGCCGCGTTCGCCTCGCGCACCATTCCCATCCTCGGCCTGACCACCGCCGGCCAGCCGGCCCTGGCCATCGAGCACATTGAGGGCCACCTGGTCGTCGACGCCGCGCTCTTCCCCGAAACCGAGGTCTTCGCGCTGCGCGTCAGCGGCGAAAGCATGATCGACGCGGGGATCCGCGACGGCGATTACGCCATCGTCCGGCGGCAGAACGAGGTCGCGAGCGGCGAAATCGCGCTGGTGCTGGTCGACCGCGAGGACGCGACCATCAAGAAATTTTATCGCCATCAAAGCCAGGTCGAGTTGCGCCCCGCCAACCCCGAAATGCCTTCCCTGCGCCTGCGCGCCGACCGGGTGCGCATCCAGGGCAAGGTGATCGGCCTTTACCGCCGGATCGACTGACCCCGGCCGCCGTTACTGGTTATTTTCATATTTATGCCCTACGCCCAAAATCCGCGAAAGCCTTGACTAATCGACCCGCCGCCACCATGGTACTTCAGGACGGCATGGGGTAAGCGACATGCAAGAGCAACCGAGCGGCCTGCGGCCGCACATCATCCTGCTGGGCCGGCGGAACGTCGGCAAATCCTCGCTGGTCAACGCCCTGACCGAACAACCGCTGGCGCTGGTGTCCGAGGTGCCGGGCACGACGACCGATCCGGTGCGCAAGGGATTCGAACTGCTGCCGTTCGGCCCGGTGGTGTTCGTCGACACCGGCGGCATCGACGACACGGGCGAGCTGGGCGAGTTGCGCGTGAAGCGCACGATGCGTGAACTGGTGGCGGCCGATTTCGTGGTGCTGGTCGCCGAGGCGGGGCAATGGACCGATTACGAGGCCCGGTTGCACGCAGAGTTGTCGCGGCGGCGCACCGATTTTCTGGTCGCGGTCAACAAGACCGACCAGGCCCCGGACTGGCGCGCGCCGGTCGACGCCTGGTACGTCAGCGCCCGGGACGGCCACAACGTCCGCGAGCTGCGGGTCGCGCTGGCCGACCGGTTGCAGCAGGCCATTCGGCCGAACTTTTCGCTGCTCGGCGATCTGATCCGCGGCGGCGATCTGGTCGTGCTGGTGGTGCCGATCGACCTCGAAGCCCCGCGCGGCCGGTTGATCCTGCCCCAGGTCATCGCCATCCGCGACATCCTCGACAACGACGCGGCGGCGCTGATCGTCAAGGAACGCGAACTTTACGCCACGCTGCAGGGCATCGGCCGCCGGCCCGCGCTGGTGGTCTGCGACAGCCAGGTGATCCTTAAGGTGGCGGCCGACGTGCCGCCGGAAATTCCCTTGACGACGTTTTCGATTCTCTTCGCCCGCCTGAAGGGCGATCTGCCGGCCCTGGCGCGCGGCGCGGCGGCGATCGACCGGCTGCGCGACGGCGATAAGGTGCTGATCGCGGAGTCGTGCTCGCATCACCCGGTCGGCGACGACATCGGGCGCGTCAAGATTCCGCGCTGGATCCGCCAGTACACCGGGCACGACCTGGTGTTCGACAACGTGCAGGGCATCCACTACCCGGACAACCTGGCCGACTACAAGCTGGTGGTGCATTGCGGCGCCTGCATGAACACCCAGCGCGTCATGCAAAACCGCATCGCCCTGGCCGCCGAGGCGGGCGTGCCGATCACCAACTACGGCGTGGCGATTTCCTTCGTGCAGGGCGTGCTGCCGCGCGTGCTGGCGCCCTTCGGCGGTCTGGAGAGCCTGTTGTGACGACCGAGCGGGAACGGATCGCCGCTCGGCTGGCCGACGAGGGCCAAACGGCGGCGCTTTGCGCCGAGGCGGACGCGATCCGGCGGCGCGAATTCGGCGCGGTCGTCCACCTGCGGGCGATCGTCGAGTTCTCGAACCACTGCCGCGGTTCCTGCCTCTATTGCGGCATCAACCGCGACCACCGCGAACTGTCGCGTTATCGCCTCGCCTGGCCCGAAGTGTTGGCGGCGGCCCGGCGCGCGGCGGCGCGCGGCCTGCGAACGATCGTGCTGCAATCGGGCGAAGATCCCGAACTCGACCGCGCCGGACTGGCGCGCACCGTCTCGGCCATCAAGGCGGAACTAGGCGCGGCCGTCACCCTCTCATGCGGCGAGTGGCCCCGCGAAACGTACCGCCGCTGGCGCGAGGCCGGCGCCGACCGCTACCTGCTGAAGCTGGAAACGGCCGACGAGGAGCTTTACCGGCGGATGCACCCGGGCATGAGCCAGGCGAACCGGCGGCGCTGCCTCGACGACCTGTTCGATCTGGGTTACGAAGTGGGCAGCGGCTGCCTGGTGGGGCTGCCCGGCCAGACCGCGGCTTCGCTGGCGCTGGACATTCTCGATTTCGCCGCGCGGCCGTACGATATGGTGGCGGTCGGCCCGCTGATTCCGGCCAACGGCACCGCGCTGGCCGAACTGCCCAAACCGCCGGCGGATCTGGCGCTACGGATGGTCGCGCTGACTCGGCTCTACGCGCCGCGCGCCCACATTCCGGCGACGACGGCGCTTTGCGCGCTGGACCCCGAGGCGCGGCGGCGGGCGCTGACGGCCGGCGCCAACGTGGTGATGATCAACTTCACCCCGCCGGAAGCGGCGCCGCGCTACGGAATTTACCAACGGGCCGCTTGCGGCTCGACCGACAATTGCCTGGACTGCATGACCCGGACCTTCGCCGAACTCGGCCTGACCGTGGCCGACGACGCGGGTTCCGGCGTTCGCAGCCGGGCGGGAGCGACCGATGCCGCGCACGGAACATGATCTGCTCGGGGACATCGCGGTTCCCGACGAGGCGCTCTGGGGCGCGCATACCCAGCGGGCCCTGGCGAATTTTGCCCCGACCGGTCGGCGCCTGCCGCGCGGTCTGATCCGCGCTTTCGCACTGGTAAAAAAAGCGGCGGCGCTGGTCAACGGCGAGCTGGGCTTCCTGCCCGGCGAGGTCGCCGCGGCGCTGGCCGCGGCGGGCGACGAACTGGCGGCGGGCGATCTGGACGGGCAAATCGTGGTCGATCCGCTGGCGGGCGGCGCAGGCACCTCGCTGAACATGAACGTCAACGAAGTGCTCGCCAACCGCGCCGGCGAACTGCTGGGCGAACCGCGCGGCGCCTACCGGCGCGTCCACCCGCTCGATACGGTCAATCTGCACCAATCCACCAACGACGTTTTTCCGACCGCCGTCCGGCTGGCGGCGCTGTGGGGACTGGCCGACCTGGAAGCCGCGATCGTCGAGTTGCAGGTCGCCCTGCAAGACAAGGAGCGCGAGTTCGCCGACGTGGTCATGGTGGGGCGGACGCAACTGCAGGACGCGGTGCCGCTGACGGCCGGGCAGCTCTTCGGGGCCTGGGCGGAAGCCTGCGCGCGCGATCGCTGGCGGATTTTCAAATGCCTGGAGCGGCTCAAGGTGGTCAACCTCGGCGGCACGGCCATCGGCACCGGCATCGGCGCGCCGCGCCGCTACATCTTCCGGGTGATCGAAAAACTGCGCGAATTGTCCAACCTGCCGCTGTCGCGGGCCGAAAATCCGGTCGAGGCGACCACGAATCAGGATACGACGGTGGAAGCCGACGGCATTCTGACCGCGCTGGCCGCGAACCTGCTCAAAATCGCCACCGACCTGCGGTTGCTGTCATCGTCGCCGGTCGCCGAATTGCGCCTGCCGCCGGTGCAGGCCGGCTCGTCGATCATGCCCGGCAAGGTCAACCCGGTGATCCCCGAATACGCCGCGCAGCTCGCCCTCGAGGCGATCGCGGGGCACGAGGCGCTCACCGCCGCCGTCGCCGCGGGCAACCTGCAATTGTCGCAGTATTTTCCGCTGGCGGCCTGGCATTTGCTTGATCACCTGCATCTGCTTAATATTGCGGTGGCCGCGCTGGCTCAAAAGTGCGTCCGCGGCATTGCCGTCGACGAGACCCGTTGCCGGGCGAACCTCGACGGGTCGCTGGCGATCGCCGCCGCCCTGGTGCCGGTGATCGGCTACGAGAAGGCGCAGGCGGCCGTCCGTCTGGCGCAAGAAAAACAGTTACCATTGCGGGAAGCCTTGTCGGTCCTGGGCGTCGCCGCCGCGGACATCGACGAGGCACTCTCGCCGGCCAAGTTGCGGCGCCTGGGCAACCGGGAATAGCAACGGCCGCCCGGCGACCGGATTCGCATCGAGGGAGAGACATCATGCCCGAGACTTTCATCCATCCCGAGGAAATTGAAGGCTTGCTCGCCGGTAATCGCCGGCCCGACCGCCGGCAAATTGAAGAAATCCTGGCGCACGCCCGCGAGGCCAAGGGCCTCAATCCGCCGGAAGTGGCCGCGCTGTTGAACCTCGAGGATCCCGACCTCTGGCAGGAAGTGTTTCGCCTGGCGAAGGAACTCAAACTCGAAATCTATGGCCGCCGCATCGTGCTGTTCGCGCCCTTCTACGTCTCGAACCATTGCGCCAACGATTGCGCCTACTGCGGCTTCCGCTGTTCGAACACGGCTTCCGAACGGCGGGCCCTGACGGTGGACGAGGTTCGGCGCGAGGTCGAACTGCTGGAACGGACGGGCCACAAACGCCTCCTGATGGTCTATGGCGAGCACCCGAAGTACGGCGTGAAGTACATGGCCGAAACGATCGCCGCCGCTTACGCGACGCGCACCAGCGATCCGTGCGGCGAAATCCGGCGCATCAATATCAACGCCGCGCCGCTGGACGTTCCGGATTACCGCGTGCTCAAGGACCTGGCGATCGGCACCTACCAGGTATTTCAGGAAACCTATCACCCCGGGCGCTACGCCGAGTTGCACCCGGCGCGGACGCGCAAGGGCGATTACGCCTACCGCCTCTACGCCCTGCACCGCGCGCAGGAAGCGGGCCTCGACGACGTGGCGGTCGGCGCGCTGTTCGGCCTCTACGATTGGAAATTCGAGGTGCTCGGCATCCTCTATCACGCGCTGGACATGGAAAAATCCCTCGGCGTCGGCCCGCACACGGTTTCGTTTCCACGCCTGCAACCGGCGATCAACACGCCGCTCTACCACGAAACGCCGTACCTGGTTTCGGACGACGACTTCCGCAAGCTGGTCGCGATCGTGCGCCTGATGGTGCCGTATACCGGCATGATCCTCACCGCCCGCGAAAAGCCCGAGCTGCGGCACGAGATGTATTCGCTGGGCGTGTCGCAGATCGACGGCGGGACGCGCATTGGCATCGGCGGCTACAGCGAAAAGGAAAAAGAGAACATCCCCGAGCGGCAGCAGTTCACCATCTACGACACCCGCTCGCTAGACGACGTGATCCGCGAACTGATCGAGCTGGACTACATCCCGTCGTTCTGCACCGCCTGCTACCGGTCGCACCGCACCGGCGAGGCGTTCATGAACCTGGCCAAGCACGGCCACGCGAAGGACACCTGCCAACCCAACGCCATCCTGACGCTCAAGGAATTTTTGCTCGATTACGCCTCGCCCGAGACCCGCCGCGTCGGCGACGCCCTGCTGGCGCGGGAAATCGAACGGCTCGACGCGCGCGATCACGAGCGCGTCAGCCGTCAGGTGAAGGAAATCGAGGCCGGCAAGAGGGATTTGTATTTCTAGTCGGGGCGTCCCGATATAGCCACCCGGCCCCTGAGAAAACCATTTAGCCGTCGCGAAGGGTGCGATTCATTCCGGGGTGCCATGGTCATCGATCCGTCCAGATCGATGGCCATGCCGAGCGGATTTGGAAGGGGTAGTGTCAACAATCTTTCGCACTTTGGGTTAGGATCCTCTTTCGGTTGAGGGTTCCCAGCCGGTCGCCTTCCCCCGAGGGGGAAGGCGAAGCCCGGTCAGGCTACGCTTTCCCGTTCGCGGTCCGCGTCGCGGAGCC
>JAAYVF010000050.1 GCA_012517325.1 Myxococcales bacterium
ACTGATTCTGTTGCATCGATTGTTTTGGACAGCATTTTGAGTACACTGACAACCTCATTTTTCAATCTAGAATCGCCCTTTGAAAAATCAGCTACTTAGCTTGTCCAAAAGCCGGTTTTCAAATCGTTTTGGACAGTAGTGGCATTAAGTGATTATTATAAGTATTCAATGGTCTATTTATTCGATGGCATTCAGTTTGTCGATTCCAAATATCCGAAAAATTCGGAATATGCCATGGAAGATATGTGGGTTTCGCCTGGTGGCGATGCTTTTGTTGTCGGCTCATTTAAGGGTGTCATGCACTACGATGGTGAGAAGTGGAAAAGGATTCCCGGGCCGTGGTTGTGGAAGATTTACGGCTTTGCCGACCAGGGCACCGCGGGCGACATGATCGGGAAAGATTAATCCCTCTGGGGAATGTGGATTTTCTAAAACGACAAGCGCCGCCCCGGGCTTGTCTCAATCTTGCTTCAACACGTGGACTTCAACTGGTTCGCAAGCCGTTTGCCTCCCCCGGCAAACCATCTATAATTACCAGTTGACTGAACGCCTACCGTGGAGGTTGATCCATGTTTCGCAAGATGTTGCCGGTTTTCGTATTGGCCGGTTGGTTGTTGATGGCGACGGCGGCGACGGCCGCGCCGGTGACCGTCGAGGAAGTGCAGGCGGCGATCAAGGCGCAAGGCGCCCAGTGGACGGCGGGCGACAACGAGGCCGCGCAGATGCACGAGCTGTACGGCTGGTATCCGGCCAATCTGACCATGCCGATCCTGACCGGCAAGGAGCGCTATTTCCAGCCGCTCGAGACCGCGGATCTGCCCGCGCACCTGGATTGGCGCGACATGGACGGCAAGAATTACATCACCAAGGTCAAGAACCAGAATAGCTGCGGTTCGTGCTGGGCCTTCGCCACGGTCGGTCCGATCGAGGCGCACATCGCGATTCAGGAGAACTGGCCCGACATGGACATCAACCTGTCGGAACAGATGCTCGTCAGTTGCTGCCACTCGGTGGGCTGCAGCGGCTGCAACGGCGGTTTCACCACCAGTTCGTTCGACTTCGCCGAAAATCCCGGCCTGGTCGACGAGGATTGCTTCCCCTACAAACAAAACGATTCGGAGCCGTGCGACAACAAGTGCGGCGACTGGGCGGACCGCGTGTTCAAGATCGACAGTTGGGAAATCATCGGCGAGGGCGCCCTGGGCGCGATCCTGCCCGATCCCGCGGACATGATGGCCGCCCTGCAGTACGGCCCGGTCGGCACGAGCCTGGTCATCTATCCCGACTTTTACGATTACGAAAGCGGCATCTACACCACCGTGATCGGCATGCCCGAGGGCTTCCACGCCGTGACGATCGTCGGTTACGACGCCGACGAGCAATACTGGATCTGCAAAAACTCCTGGGGCTCCTTCTGGGGCGAAGACGGCTACTTCAAAATCAAATGGGGCGCGGCGTTCATCGGCGCGTTCACCATTCTGCCCCATTACACGGCCCAGGGCCTCAACCCCGGCGACGATGACGACGCCGACGACGATGCCGCCGACGACGATACCGGCGCCGACGACGATACCGGCGGCGGCCAGACCGACGACGACAACCAGTCCACGCCGACGCCCGACAAGTCGGACGACGATGACGACGACGACTCCGGCGGCTGCTCCTGAGCCAGCGGCCCCGTAGTTTTTCCCAAGCCATTCACGCGCCGCGGCGGGCGGGCGATTTTTTCCCATTGCGGGGGCACGAGCGATGACGGTATGCGCCGGCCATCTGGCCGTCCAGCTTCAGGACGTGACCGTGCGGATCGGCCCGCACCTCGTGCTGGATCGGGTCAGCGCGTCGATTCCCTGCCACGGCGTGACGGCGCTGGTGGGCCCGAACGGCGCCGGCAAATCGACGCTCATCGCCGCGCTGCTGGGCCTGCGCCCCTACCAGGGCCGGATGCTGTTCAGCAGTCACCTGAAAAACGGCCGGACGCGCCCCTTGTTCGGGTTGGTTCCCCAGAAGTTGGAGTTCGACGCCGACGCGCCGGTTTCGGTGCTCGATTTTTTGTGCCTGGCCGATCAGCGCCGGCCGATCTGGCTGGGCCGCGGCCGCCGCAGCGTGGCCAAGGCGCACGCGGCGCTCGCTTTCACCGGCGCCGAGAATCTGGCGCACAAGCCGCTGGGCGCGCTGTCGGGCGGCGAATTGAAGCGCGTGCTGGTGGCGGTCGCCCTGCGCAACGATCCCGACATTCTGCTGCTGGACGAGCCCGCGGCCGGCATGGATGCGCGCGCCGAGGAAATGTTCTGCGAGCTGCTCGATCGTTTTTCGGCGGATCACTCGCGGTCGGTGGTCTGGGTTTCGCACGACCTGTCGGCGGTGATGCGGCACGCCGATTACGTGATCGCGCTCCGGCAGCGGGTGCTGCTCGAGGGCAAGCCGCGCGAGGTGCTGACGCCGCATACCGTCACGTCGCTGTACGGATTGATGGCCATCGGCGCCGAGCCCGCCCATTGCGCCGATTGCGAAAAGCGCGAACCGCACCTGCACCTGGATGAAACGCCATGACCGCGCCGCTCTTCGCCTGGCTCGAACCGGCCTTCATGCAACGCGCCGCCCTGGCGATCCTATTTCTCGCCCCGGCCTGCGCGGCGATGGGCACGCACGTCATTCAGGCGCGCCTCGCGTTTTTTTCCGACGCCATCGCCCATAGCGCCTTCACCGGCGTGGCCATCGGCCTCGTGCTGGGCTGGTCGCCGCTGGCGACCCTGATCGGCTTCGCGATCCTGGTGGCCGGGGCGGTCATCCTTTACCGCGCCACCGGCCGGCTGCCGAGCGACACGGTCATCGGCGTGTTTTTGTCGGCTTCGATCGCGCTCGGCCTGGCGCTGGTCAGCCTGACCGGGCGCATCGGCAACTTTACGCCGTACCTCTTCGGCGACGTATTGGCCGTGACGCGGGGCGAGGTGATCGTTTCGGGGCTGCTGTGCGTCGCGGTCTTCGTCTTTCTCGGCCTGTTCGGCAACCGGCTGGCGCTGGCCGGCCTGTCGCACACGCTGGCGCGCGGCGAAGGCGTTCGCGTGCGGTCGCTGGAACTGGCGTTCGGCCTGCTGCTGGCGGTGCTGGTCGCGGTGACGGTGCGCTTCATCGGTGCGCTGCTGGTGACCGCGATGCTGCTGGTGCCGGCGGCGGCGGCGCGGCAGGCGGCGACGAGCGTCTGGGCCAATTTCTGGCTGGCGGTGGGCATCGCGGCGTTTTCCGGGCTGGCCGGCCTGTACGCCTCGTACCAATGGAACGTCGCCACCGGCGCCGCGATCGTGCTGGCCGGCATCGTTTGTTTCGCCGCCGGCGCCCTCGTCGGCCGCTGGCGAAAGGGAAAATAGGCGCCGCCGTTTTCATTTGACCGGCCCCCGCGTGGTCGGTGTACACTCCGAACCGGATCAACGCCGGATGAGCGCATTGCCGAAAATCTCGATCATCATTCCGTTCTACAACGCCGCGGGGACCCTGGACGCCTGCTTGCAGGGTTTGCAGCGCGAGCGCGAGATTCCGCTGGAAATCATTTGCGTCGACGACCGCAGCACCGACGATTCGGCGGCGATCGCGGCGCGGCACCCGGTCACCCTGGTGCAGATGATCCGGCGTTCCGGCGCCGCCGCCGCGCGCAACCTGGCGGCCTCGCTGGCGACCGGCGACCTGCTGTTTTTCGTCGACGCCGACGTGCTCGTGCCACCAGGGGTGATCGCGCGGATCGTCGCGCGCTTCGCCGCCGAGCCGGAACTGGACGCCCTGTTCGGCGCGTACACGATTTTTCCGGCCGCCGACAATTTCGCCACGGTTTATAAAAACCTCGCCCACCACTTCACGCACCTGACCAGCCGCCGCCGGGCCTCGACCTTCTGGTGCGGCTGCGGCGCGATCCGCCGCGCCTGCTTCGCTCGGGCGGGCGGGTTCGACGAGGGCTACGACGCGGCAAGCGTCGAGGACATCGACCTGGGTTATCGGCTGAAAAAACTCGGCGCCCGAGTTGCGCTCGACCCCGACCTGCGCGTCGTGCACGCCAAGCGCTACACCCTGCTGAGCCTGATCCGTTCGGATCTGCTCAACCGCGCCATCCCCTGGACCCGCCTCATGGTGCGCGAAAACGTTTTCACCCCCGATTTGAACCTACGGGTTCCCAACATTCTCTCGGGGGTGCTGCTGGCGCTGGTGCTGCCGCTGGCCTTGCTGACGTTTCTGTTCGTGCCCTGGCGGATCGCGGCGGTTTTCCTGGCGGCGCTGGCCGGCGCGTATCTGCTGATGAACTTTCGCGTCTGGTGGTACGTTTTCCGCCTCAAGGGTTTGCTGTTTTCGCTGCTTTTTCTGGCGATGTACAGCGTGACGTACGTCTACAGCGTCGTGGGTTTCGCGTTGGGAATCGGGATGTACCTGCTGGAAAAAAAGGGAAAGACCGCAGGCAAGTGAACCGCGCACCGGCTTGTTGGCATTGGCTCCCAAACGGGTGCCACGGCCTTCGATCCCTACACTAATCACTACTCATTGGGTGCCACGGCCTTCGATCCCCTTGGGATCGATGGCCGTGCTTTTTATTTGAGAATATCGATCGATCAAACCGACCAATCGTTATCATCCTAATACTCACTCAAGTCGATTCCATATTTCCCGACCACCTCCCACCAGCGGGCACTGGACCATTTCCATTCCAAAGGATCGTTCACCAAGCCGCGCCTGACGGGGTTGTAATGCAAGTATTCGATTTTTTGCCGTGCTTCCCCTTCCGTAAAGACATTTCGATCGTACCCGCCACCGGATTGCCAGAAATGAAACTCTTTTTTCCCGTCGGACCGTTGAATCGTCAATTTGCTCAGCCAATGGGGATCGTTTGCCGAAAGCCATGATTTAGCCACCCGGGATACCGGTTGCTTGATCGCCTGCAAAAAAGCGGAAATGTCGTATTCGTCCGTCTTGGGGTGAATGACCAGATGGATGTGTTCGGGCATGATCACGTAACCCCAAAGCGAATAATCCAAATTACGGCAAGTCTTCGATAAGGCGCTGAGAAACCAGTGGATCGGGCGTTGTTTGGTCAATAACGGTAGCCGTTGAAAACAAGAAAAAGTTAAAAAATGAGCCTGGCCCGGATCGTTGAAATGTTTGATTTTCTTTCGCGGCGTCGATTGCATGGAGGGATCGTATCGTTTTCAAAAAGAAAACGCACGGCCATCGATCCCATGGGGATCGAAGACCGTGGCACCCGACTCAAGGAATTCGTTTTCCTCGTCTTCCGCCGTGGGATTGTGTTCCGTTTTTCACCTAGTAAAGTAGGACCGAGCCGGCTGATCCGCCGACCGGATGAAGGAGACGATCATGCCCAAATCCATCGCCAAACTTACGCTATTGTTGCTCGCCTTGCTGCTGGCGCTGTCCCTTTCCGCCTGCGGCGACGACGATGACGATGACGACAACGTCGCCGTTGACGACGACGACAACGATTCGTCCGGCGACGACGATGATGATGACGACGATGACGATGACGACGACAACGATGATAACAACGACAATGACAACGACGATAACGACAACAACGATGATGATAACGACACCTGTGACCCCGATCCGCTGATCGGCTACACCTACGACGAAACCGGCGATCCCGGCCCGCTGCGCGAAAAGGCGATGGCGCACGACGCCTGGATCGAGGAATGGCACCTGCCCGATTACGGCTCCCACGTGCACGTCAAATTCACCGATGAAACCCAGACTGTCGTCGATCACTACGAAGGACACGGCGACTCGTGCATCTGGACCGGCACCTACATCGCCGGCCAGTCACTACGCTACCACGTCACCGGCGACGCCCAGGCCAAGGCCAACGTCGTGCGTTCGGCCGCGGCGCTCAGCCGCCACCTGCACGTGACCGGCAAAACCGGCTTCATCGCGCGGTACGACGGCCGGGCCGACAACCCGTTGCACTACAACGTGCTCGACAACTGCGCCGACGACGAAAACTGCCATCTCGTCGATTCGGGCCCCTTCGCCGGCGATTTCTGGATCGGCAACACCAGCCGCGACCAGTACACCGGCTGGTTCCTCGGCCTGACCTTCGCCTACGACCTGGTGGACGACGAAACCATGCGCGCCCAAATCCGCGCGGACCTGGCCGAGGTGCTCGACCAACTGATGGACGACAACTGGAAGATCATCGACGTCGACGGCCTGCCGAGCGGCAAGGCGCCGGATGTGCTGATTCCGATGCGGATGAGCTGGCTGATCGCCGGCTACAACGTCACCGGCGACGAGCGCTACCTGACCGAATTTAAAAAGCTGGAAACGCCGGCCATGCAAACGTTGTTCGCGCTCAACAACATCGCGTTTCCGAACCGGTACTTCGAGCAATACGGCCTCAACCTGTCGCACGAAAATTTCCTCGGCATGCTTCGGCTTTCGCAACCGTACTGCGATATCCACGAGTTCCTGCTCAATCAATTTCTACGGCAGCTCCGGCCGATCGTCGATCTGCAGCACAACCCGTGGTACACCGCCGTTTACCTGGCGCAGGGCGAACCGGACAGCGACGCCTGGGAGGCCAACCGCGAGCAGGTTCTTCTGGATTTGAGCGATTTTCCGGAAGCGCCCAAGGAAAGCTACGCGATGACGCCGCCGGCGGCGGAAATCGACCCGATTTCGCAACTGCTGGTCGATCTGGAAGAACAATTCCCGTGGCTGGAAGACCTGATCGGCACCGCCAGCCTACAGGCGAAGGAAGCCTACCGGGTCTGCTATCAATGCTGGTCGGGTTTTATCTTCCAGCACAGCATGTGGGAAATGGAATGCCCGGGAAGCGTGGACGATCCGAGCGCGGTCAATTCGGGCCACGATTACCTCGCGGCCTACTGGCTGGCCTCGGCGTACAAGGTGATCGGCAAGGAAGACTAGCCGGCGCCTCGTCACTATTCGTCGAGTGTGGCCAAACCGCACTGCTCGTCGACCAACTCCTTGCAGTGAACGCGCAAGACGTCGGTCGCGGCTTTCCCTTCGTTGTCCAAAATGCATTGGGCGATCTGCGCGCCCTTCAAGGTGCCTTTGAGACAATAGGAACAAGCCAGGGATTTTTGCGGATCGTCGGCCACGGCCTGGCAGTCGGTCGGGCCGGTAATGGCGTCGCACGCCGTCGGATTGCAATCCAACGTGGCGCCGGCGGTGTCGTCATCGTCGTCGTCGGAACCTGAAAAGCAGCCGCCGATCAGCAAACCGGCCGACAGCGCCAGCAAAAGCCACCCGTAACGCCTGAACATGAGGTTCCCTCGCGGTTGTCTTGGTCTCTTCGAGCCGCTATTTGGCCGTGAAGCCGGTTGCTTGTCAACGGTCGGCGAAAGGCTAATCCTCGGGCGCGATCACCCCGTAATGGCGGCCCAGCCAATAGGCGTGCAGGTAATCCGCCCCGCCGCCGTTGAAGTACGTCGACGCGCCCGAATCGATCACGAACGGGCTGTGGTTGAAATAGGTGAACGACGCCTCGTGCTCGAACAGCGGCGTGCCGTACAGGCCCTGGTAACGGCCGCCCTGGAACCAGTCGAATTTCCAGAACAGCGACGGCCAGGGCGAGGCGCACCACGCCGGGTCGATGCGTTGATCGAACTGGAATTGCTGCTTGGGATACGGGATTTCGCGCATCCCCCAGATCGCGTTTTCCAGCACGTTGTCCAACCCGGCCGACGGATTGGCGAACGAATAGGCGGCGATCGGCCACAACACCTGGCCGGTGACGCCGTTGAGCCGCATCCCGTTCACCCAACCCAGGCGCAGTTGCGTGCCCATCTCGACACCGGTTGCGTCGGCCAGGAACTGCAGAATCAGCGCGCCCACCGTGTTCAAATGCTGGCCCGACCAGTCCGAAACGCCCCAGAGGTAGAACATGCCGCCACCCGCGTCGGTCCAAAGCTGGTAAAGGACGCTCCACAGTTCGGTGAAGCGGTCGAGGAACCGCGTCTCGCCGGTGGTCAGGTAGGCCAGCAGATTGGCCTTGATCTCGTTGAATCCGTCATCGCGCGAAATCCCGCAGTAATCGGCCAGCCGGGCGGCGCGCAGGGCGATCGCCTCGCGGTAGCTGTCGTAGGCCGAGTCCGCGGGCAGATAGATGTACGAAAGCGTGTAGGAATAATAGAGGCCCTGGATCATGTCGTTGTTGCCGCCGGTCAACCAGTCGTACGCCTCGTACGGCGCCGCGCCCTGCACCCAATCCTTGTTGCCGTCGGCGACGTGCGGGCGCACCGCGCGGGCGAAGGTGGTGTCGTCCTGCGGAATATCGTGCGCGAGAATCATGCCGTCCAGCACCTTCAGCCAGTTGGCCAGCGCCGCCGCGTCGCTCGTTTCGAGGTAGCGGAACACCTGGCTCGCCAGATAGCAGCCCGACCACAACATGCCGTCGCCCGACTCGTCCCGCAGCAGCGGCTCGACGCCGACCGTCGCCTGCGCGTAGAACCCGGTCGGATTGAGGAAATACTGCGGCATTTCCTCGTCGAACCACGCCGCCTTTTCCGCCAGGGTCGGCCCGAAGGCCCGCGACCGGAGCATCGTTTCGGCCAGGCTGATGTCGTCGAGCCACTTGTTCACGACGCGGACGGCGTCCGGATGCTCGCGATACCAGGCGAAGTCGGTGTGATAGTGATGGTAGTAATGGATCGCGGCCTGAAATTCTTCGCGGTCGCGGTAGTCGTCGAAAAACGGCAGTTCATGATAGCCGGAGAGCAGCGCGAACAGCAGATTCCTGACGCCGTCGGGGACCGGCGGCGTATCCATCGGGTCGGTCGTGTCCTCGTCGATGAAAATCGGTTCCGCGCCGTTGGCTTCGCGGTAGGTCCAGGTCTCCGAACCGGCGTATTCGTAGGGGCTCGCTTCGTCGCTCGCGTAAAGCACCGCGTACGTGTCGTCGTCGGTCTGGCCGACCGTTCCGGCGATCGTCACCGGCAACCCGTCGTCTTCCGTACGCGTCAGATCGCCGTAAGTGACCATGAAATCGGCGACTTGCAGGGTCACCGACAGTTGTTCGCCCGTCAATTCGCCGGTCCAGGCCGTGTGCACCTCATACTGAACGTCTTTGTATGGGTCGGCGAACTCGAGTTCCGGATAAGTCGCCACGCGTAGAAACTGGATGCCTTTGCCCTCGGTCGGACGGATTTCGACCGTGCCGGTCAGATCGCCGTGCGTGTCGGAACCGGTGATCTCGTAAATGCCGTACGGCACGGGCGGGGGCGAGACATCGTCGTCGTCATCATCGTCGTCATCGTCGTTATCGTCATTGTCGTCATCGTCGTTATCGTCGTTATCATCGTCATCGCTGGTATCGTTGTCGTCATCGGCGGCGGCGTCATCATCGCCGGAATCATCATCGTCATTGCCGCAAGCGGCCAACAAGGCCACCATCCCGAGCAAAAGCGCCAGGATCAACAACACGCGGATCTTCATGGGTCACCTCCCCGACTGATAGGCGAGAATATCCTACACAGCCGCCGAAATGTTGTCACCTTCAACGAAACGGCGCCGCGATTCACTTTTTTTACAGTCATGGCATAATCCCCCGGTCGCCAGGGTCGGCGCGACAACCGAGGAACCGATGTCGTTACGCACTACCGAACGCTTCGCCGAGATCGATTTGCTCAAGGGCCTGGGTTGCGCGCTCATGCTGGTCGGGCATGCCATCCGCATCCGGATGCCCGCGCCGGGCGTGGCGGACAAACTGATCCTGCACCTGATGGATTTTTCCGGCCCGATGTTCTTTTTCGCCTCGGGCATGAACGTGATGACGTTTCTGGAGCGCAACGAGAAAAAGCCCGGCTTCAACGCGACCCGGTTTTACATCAACGCGGCCGTGCTGCTGTTTTTCCTCGGCTTCACCTACAACATCAACCGCGCCAGCCTGGGCTTCATGGACATCTTCCAGGGCGTGGCGGTCGCGACCGTCATGGTTTACCTGCTGATGCGCACGCGTATTCCGACCTGGCTGCACTTCATCATCATGCTGGCGATCTACGGTTTCTACCTGAATTTCCGCCTGCGGCTCGAAATGAACCAGATCATTCCGGGCTTTCACGAAATGCGGACCGCGATTCCGCCCGGCGCCGACATCCTTTATTTCCTCAAAAACCGCATTCTGATCAACCTGGTGCACGACGTGGGGCCGGCGCGGCGCTGGCTGTTTTTGAACTTTTCGCCGTTTTCGTGGGGCGTCTTCTTTTACACCGGGGCGCTTTGTTACCGCAGCATCGTGCAACGTCAAAAGAGCATCGTGCCCTGGGCGGTCTTTTTCGCGGCGCTCTTCGTCACCGCGCCGTGGGTGCTGCACAACCTGTTCGCGCCCGGCGGTTCGCTGCTGGACGCGGTGTTTCTGCCCAGCTTCCTCGACCTGATCCTGCGCGGCATTCCGAGTTACGTGATGATGACGCTGGGCGGCGCGGGGCTGACCTACCTGCTGATGCGCCGCTTTTATCGCGGCCACGACGCCGTCGGCAACCGGGCGGCGCGCTGGCTGCTGGCGCGGGTGGAACTGCTGGGCAAGGAAAGCCTGCTGTTTCTGGTCGTTCACTGGTGGGTGCTGGACACGATCATGATGATCCTGCAGTTCACCAATCTGGTGCTGGCGCGGCGGGCCGGCTACACCTTGGAAATAAACATCTACGCGCGGGCGTTGCTGACGCTGACGGGCACGGCGCTGATCATCCCCTGGTTCGCGAAAATCCGCGACCGCTGGAGCCGGTCCAGCCATTACGGCACGAAGATCGCCTTCCTGATGATCGCGACCTTGTTCCTGTCGCCGGTGTTCCTGTTCATCTCCCCGTCGCTGGGTCACTACCTGACCTACGGTTCCAGCTTCGGGTTCGCGTTCGTCTATCCCTATTTGCGCGGACGCCTGCGCGTGCGGTACACGAAACCGGTCGCGCCGCCTTCACCCGCCGAAGCCCAGGTCGGAGCGTGAAATAAACGGCGCCGCGGCTAGGTCCACCCGTCCCGCACCCATTCGATCAAATGTCCGCCCAGGCGGCCGCCGAGATGGCGCACGGCCTGACGGACGATGTGGCAATTCGGGTAGGGCGCCTCGTGCAGCGAAGCCCAGTCGTAAAGATAGGGAAACGCGAAGCAGGCTTGCGGCCGCCGGTGTGGCGCCTCTTTCACCAAACGGCAGCGGTTGGCGGCGCGATCGAACGCCCGGCAGGTGTACCACGAACCCTCGGCGGTCGGCGGCGGATCGGCCAGCGGCACGAAGTATTCCAACACGGCTTCGAGATCGGGCGGCAGGCCCTCGCGCTCGCCGCGCGCCAGGCGCCGGCGCCATTCGGCCAGGGTTTCGTCGGTGACGCTGAGGAAAAAGGCGCGGCAGCAGGTGCCGCAGCAGGCGCAGGCGATCTCCGCCGGCACGTCGTCCGGCACGCGGATCCGGCCCCACGGCGTTTCAAGCCAAGCCACGGGGGCGTTTATTCCTTGGTCGCCGTCACGTAATCCCACTCGGCCAGGGCGATGCGGAAATCGCCCACCGCGCCGATGAGATCCGACCGCGCCTTCTGGTAGGCGATCTGGGCGTCGAGCTGTTCGAGGCTCGTCGCCATGCCCAGTTCGGAACGCTTTTCGACGATTTCCAGGTTGGATTGCGAAAATTCGACCGCCTTGCGCGCCGACAGCACCCGCAGGCGGGCGCTCTTCAGATCGAAGCGCGAGGAATAAGCCTGTTGCAAAAAGGCGCGGTTGAACGTCTCGGCGGTCATCTCGGCCGCCTGCTTCTTGCGCACCGAATTGCCGATGCCCGTGATGGCTCCGATCCCCTGGAAGAGCGGAATTTCCACGCCGACGCCGACGGTCCAGTTGGTGTCGCCGTCGGGATTGAGGGTGTCGTTGGTTTCCCACTGGTAGTTGTAGGTGAAATTGACGTTCGGCAGCAGCTTGCCGACCGAGCCCACTTCGCCGGTGGTCGCCAGATCGACGTTGGTCGCCGCGGCGGCCACCGCCGGATGCGAGCCGATCGAGAGCGGCGCCTTGGCACCCGCGAGGCTGGCCTGCTCGGCAAGCTGCAACTGCTCGGCGGTGATCGCCAGGTCGATGTCCGGCAGCGTCCACTCGGCCTCGACGGGGCCGCCGATGATGTTCGCCAGCGACATCAGCGCCTGGGAATAGGCGTTTTCGGCCTCGGCCAGCGATCCCTCGGCGGTGGCGCTTTCCGCTTCCCACCGCAGCAGATCGCTTTGCGTGCCCGAGCCGACCTGCAGCCGCGCCTGGGCCAGGCGTAGCGACTCGCGGGCCAGATCGAGCGATTCGCGCGCCACGTCCTGCAGGGCGCGGGTTTTCAGCACGGTATAGAAGGCCTTCTTGGTGTTGAGCACGGTTTGCAGCCGGGTATCCTGCTCGCCGAGCCGGGCGCCGCGGCGGGCGAGAAAGGCCGAACGGATGGTCGTGTATTCCTGGCCGCCGTTGAAAATCGGCTGAATCACGTTGATCGCGCTGGCATAATTGTTTTTAAAAACCGTCCGCTTGCTGTTGTAGCCCATCTGCTTCAGCCGCTGATACTGCTGCTCGGCGTCGTCGTAGGTCTGGTCGTCCACCTTGCTCCAGCTCGTGTCGTAGGTCACGTGCGGCAGCCAGGCCGAAAAGGATTGCGCGAAACCCCAATCGGCGGCGTCGGCCTGATACTGGGAATCGCGCAACGAATAATTCTGCTTGAGCGCCAGATCCACCGCCTTCTCGAGCGTCAGTTCCTCGGCCGCGGCGGGCAGCGCCGCGCAAACGATCCCCAAGAAAAAGCAAACCACGATTTTCCGTATCATCGAAACTCTCCTCCGTGGGCGAAGCGACGAGCCGGATCAGACGATGTCCGCCTGGGGACGGCCTTCGGCCGCGTGTTCGGGCGCTTCATCCAGCCATTGGCGCAGCGTTTTACCCGCGTACGGATCGCCGCGCTCGAAACATTCCGCCACTCTGTTCAGGTAGTTGACCTCCGTCTCGAGGTGGACGGAGTTGTGCTCGATCAATAATTGCGCAATGGGATTGCCTTCGTGACTCCGGTGGATCTTGGCCAAGGCGGCGCGGGCTTCGCCGACGCGTTCCGCCCGGTGCCGCAACAAACTCGCCACGCGCTTCGGGTCGAGGCCGCCGGCGAAGAACAAGCTGACGTCGAGCAGATAGTAAATCTGCTGCAGGGCGGTCAGGCTTTCCTCCAACATTTTTAAAAACGCGGCGCGGCCCCGATCGGTGATCCGGTAAATGGTGCGTTCCGGCTGCGCGCCGGCCTTTTCCTCGCGCACCGGCTCGACCAACCGATCGGCGGACAACTTTTCCAGCGCGTAGTAGATCGAGCCGAATTTGATGTTCGCGAAGGGTCCCATGAACCGTTCCATGAATTTCTTCAGTTCGTAGCCGTAAAATTCCTTCTCCTTTAGAAACCCGAGAATGGCCAATTGGACATTCAAAACGAATTTTTTATTGCGATTCATGGTTACCTTCTTTCGCGGTACGCCGAAAAATTATAAAATTAATATATTCAACCTTGAATAGAACGTCAATTTTATTTCTTTTCTTGTCACCAACCGGCTTTTTTCCTATTGTCCGGAAAACAGTCCGAAAAAGGATGTCCCCGTTGCGGCGAGTATCGCGTAATTACCGCTTTTTACCGTTGTTGCTGATTCTGGCCGCCGCGGCCTGCTCGCCGTCCGCCTCCTCCTATTCGACCTCGCTGTTCCGTTTTCAGGAAGCCGAGCCGTCGATCCTGTTGGTATCCGTGCCGGACGAACTGGATCTGGCTACATCGCACCCCACACTCGCCGGCGCGGCGGGAAATGAGATCGAAAGCCGATCCGTGCCGCTTTCGCTGGCCGAATTGCCCGCCGCCTGGGCCGGACCGCTGGCCCGCACCCTGCGGTTTTTCAAGGACGCGCCCTTGCGGGCCGGAGGCGACGCCGCGCCCTGGGTCCGGCGTCTGCGCGCGGATCCGCGTCGCGCGGGCGAACCGGATTATCAATTGCTGCCGCCCTATCGCACGCCACAGCCGGCGCGCGATCCGTTGGCCGCGCCGCCGCCCGGCGAAACGGATTTGGACACCGGCCACCGTTTTTGCCTGGTGGGCGGCGAACGGATTGCCGACCAGTTGCCGTGCCCGCAGTGGTTCGCGTTCGATCCGGCGGCGATCGCCCGCCGGTTCGGCGTGACGCAAATGCTGCTGGTCACGGTGGAACAGGTTCGGGTGTACGACACGTCCGGGCGGCCGGGCGTTTCGGCGCGGCTGGGCGGCTACCTTGTGGACCTGCAAAAACCGCTTCTGGCCGCGCGGTTTCTCGACGATCTCGACCTCGTTCGGCCCGACGGTCCCGCCGGGATGGAAGCCGCGCTTTGCGGTTCGCTCGCCGAGTTGCGGGCCGACGATTGGGCGCCGTTGCGCCGCACCCTGGCGCGCCTGGGCGAACGCTGGGGCTTCGTGCTGGCGGCCCGCCTGGGTTGGATCGGTCCCGATCGCCTGCAAGAGGAAGTCGCGCGCTGGACGCGGGAAAACGCCGCGGCGCTCGATCGCGCCCGCTAGCTTCTCTCGCTACTTCGCCAGCAGTTTCGCCATCCAGGCGATCGTTTCATCGACGTAGAGGTTGAAAAACGGCAGGTCGTGCCGGCCCGGCCGGATGTGATCGGGCGGTTCCAGTTCGGCGCCGGCCTTGGTCGCCAGCTCGTCGAAAATCGGCGACTGGGCGTCGATGTTGAAATCGTCCTGGTCGCCCGCCACGTACCAGATGTGGGTGCCGTGCAGGTCGACCGGCTTGTCGCGCAGGCGATCGACCGGGTTGTTCGCGCGCACGCGCTCCCAGACCGGCCGGTCCTCCGTCCAGACGTCGCCGCGGTATTTGTCGGAATCGAAAACCGGCAGCAGAAACAGCCGCTCGGTGAACATCCGGCCCTTGATGCCGCCGTTGGTGGTCATGCGGCGGTTGGGGTCGTCGGTGGTCAGCGGCCGGTAGCACTGGGGATCGTAATCGGCGAGGCGGTCGCCGTTGCAGCTATAGCGCAGGTCGAGCCCCGGGTAGAACGCGCCGACGTTCGGGAACCGCCGCGGATCGTCGAGCAGGAAATTCAGCGCGATGGTGCCGCCCATCGAACCGCCCAGCAGGAAGGTCTTGGCCGGCGCGTCGCTCGCCCGGTAGTTTTGCAGGATGAACGGCAGCAATTCCCGGGTGAAGTGATCGGCGAACCGGCCCTGGTTGGAATTGACGCCCCAACTGCCGCCGTTTTCGTCCCACGGCGTGGTCAGGTCGTCCAGGCCGGTGCCGCCCAGGGTGAAGTCGGGAAACACGGTGATCGCCTTGGGCAGGCGGCCGGCCCGCTGCGCCTCGTCGAGCGCCGCCGCGAAGATCGCCACCGAATGATGAGGCCGCTGACCGAAGCCGTGAATGGCCACGATCACCGGCAACGGCTCGCCCCGATCGTCGTAACCGGCCGGCAAATGCACGAACAACTGCCGCGGCGAACGCACCAGCTTGCTGACGAATCCGGGTTGGCAACGGACGCGCTGGCCGGTGACCGTGATGCCGTTTTGCGGATCGGGAAGGTGATCGCCCGCCGCGCAACCGAAATCGGAATAGAACACCAGTTCGCCCGGCCCGTTATAGACCACCGGCGGCGAGGCCCAGGCCACCCAGCGCATGTTTTCCGGCACCCACTCGGGCTGCTCGCTTTTCGCCGGCGTCCGTTTTTGCTGCCCGGCCCAGATGAAAAACGCAACCGCCAGCGCCACGACGACCAACACCGGCGTCAGGCAGCCGAGCAGCAACCAACGGCGCGGCCGCGGCGGTATTTCCGGGGTGGATGCTTCGCTCATCGAATCCTCGGGCGGCGAAAAACGTCGGTTCAGGCCAGCCGAAGGCTGAGCAGGAATTTCGGCGCGCTGGACAGCCGGAAGTAGGTGATCGACCGCGACACGATCCGCCCGGTGTCGTGCTCGGAAAGCGTGCCGTAGCAGGTCGTATGGGTGCGGTGCAGGTTCCAGGGACGGATTTCGACCTTTTCGCCGATGTACAAGTAGCGTTTGCCGTTGGCTTCGAAGGTGAAGGTGTAGCGGATTTTCGCCTCGGTGAAATACAGCAGTTCCAGCGAACCGACCATCGGCGCGTTATCGCAGAGACCTTCGACGGTGACGAAGCCTTGCAGGTCGTTGTAAAGGAATTTTCCGCCCAGCGGGTTGAAGAATTCGGTCAGGTGCTTCGGCCCCCAGGTGCCGTGAAATTCCATGAATTTCTGCCCCGGTTCGCCCTGGCCGGCCTCGAATTCGTGGGTGCCGGTCATCACTTCTTCCATGGCGAAACCCAGGCGCTTTTCGGCGATCATGTTCTTCAGGTCTTGCAGACGGCCCATTTTGCGCTCCCGGTGCGGTGTTGATGAAAAGGCACCGAATTATGACCGCAAACGGCCCCGGCTGGCAAGGCGCGAACCGCGTTTTGTTTATACTTAGGCAATATGTCCCCTCAACTGTGCAGCAAAAATGTCCCCTTGGTTACGTAGAGTTCGGAGCCGAGGCCTGATAGACCCACGTCCAGTTGGTTGTTCCCTTTCGATTTTCCGTTTTGCATCGGGCTTTG
>JAAYVF010000051.1 GCA_012517325.1 Myxococcales bacterium
GGATTTCCGGTTCGATCAGAAATCCGTTTTTCACAAGGAAACCGAAATCGACCTCGTGCAGGATGGGGCCCACGTAATGAAACAACAGATCGGTCAGTCCGTCGGCCCGGTCCGGCGTGGCGGTCAGGGCGAAGCGGTGCTTGGCCGGGAAGCGATTGAGCACGTCCCGGAAGGTGTACCCGGGCACGTGATGCCCCTCGTCCTGGATGACGCATCCGAATTGTCGGAACAGGGGATCGCCGGCGTCGCGGCCGGCCAGGGTCTGCACCGTGGCCAGGGTGATCATTTCCGGCTTGTTCACACCGTCGCAGACGATTCCGACATCTTGAACGCCGAGGCCGTTCAGCAGATCCCGCCACTGCTCCACCAGGTCCAGGGTGTGGACGAGAAAGATGGTCGGCTGCCCGAGCCGGATCACGACGCCCACGCCGGTCAGACTCTTGCCGCCGCCGCAGGGCATCACGACCACCCCCTGCGTCGCGCCGGTCATTCGTGCGATGGCCTCGGCTTGATAGGCGCGCGGCGAGATCGCAATCGGATACGCGACAAAGGGAAAGGAAAGACGGCGGTCGACGTAATGAAGCGTCGTCCCTGTCTCGATGGTAAGTTCCTTGAGAAGGCGGGCGGCGCCCCGTGGAATCGCGATCGATCCGTTTTCAAATCTGAAACATTCGATGCTTTCCGGGACGCCGCCCAGCCATTTGCCCATCCTCTTTCTGGCGATGTATTCGGGATTCGGCACGGTCAGCCGCTGGATCAGTTTTTCCATCTGCTTGGCCGGAAGCGCTTCCCGGGGAAGATGGATTTCGTTGTCGACGGGGATTTGCGTCATCGCTTCGCCTCCAGAAACGCCGCCACGTTGCCCAGGTCGCGGGTGCGGTACATGGAGGGCAGACTGTTGATGAACTTCCGGCCGTAGGGTTTTTCCACGATGCGCGGATCGAAGATCACGGCCACGCCGACGTCGGTCCTGGACCGGATCAATCGGCCGAATCCCTGTTTCAAGGCGATGATCGCCTTCGGGATGAAGAAATCGAAAAACCAGCCCCGGGGATTCCTCTCGACAATCGCGTCAACGATCGGATCGGCCGGCGACGGAAAGGGCAGCTTGTCGATTACTACCACGGAAAGCGTGTCGCCGGGCGCGTCCACCCCCTGCCAGAATGACTCGGTGCCGAGCAGCACCGATTCCCGGTCGTTTCGGAATTGTTCGATCAGCGTCGTGTTGGACGCCTGGCCCTGCTTGAGGATGCGATGCCCGTTGCCGGACACCGCCGCGTAAACGTGGTCCAACACCCGGTAGGATGTGAACAATCCCAGGGTCCGGCCGCCGACGTCGTCGATCACCCGTTTTAGGCCCCGGGCGACCACGTCCGGGAATTCGTCATCGCGCGGATCGGGGAGGCCGTGCGGCACGACCAGAAGCGCCTGGCTTCTGAAATCGAAGGGGCTCTCAACGATCAATTCCAGGGGGTCATCGAGGCCGATCTCGCCCTTGATGAAATCGAAATTTCCATTGGTCGAAAGAGTGGCGGAAACCAGGACGACGCTTTCGGTCCGTTCGAACAGGCTGTGGCGCAGGATGTCGCTGACGTCCAAGGGGCGGCCGACCAGCTTGATGTAACCCCGATCGCTTTCCTCGATCCAGGCGACGAGGTTCGGATCGGAAAGCCCGATGATGGAAACCAGGTCGCCGCGCACCCGGTCACACGCCGCCTCAGTCCGTTGTAGCCTGCGCCGTTCGGCGGGGTCATCGATCGTTTCAGTCAGGTTGTGAAAAAACGAGGCCGCCGTCGACAGTTGCTTCGAAAGCCCGCCGAGCGCGATTGCCCCAGGATGACGAAGTCGGATGTGATAATCCGGCGATCGCCTGTAAGCCCGCACCCGGTTGAAAAAGGACTCGGATTCGACGTTCAGGGCGTTGGCCAGGTTGTCGGCCCGGTATTTGATCAGCCGCCGGACGATGCGGTCGATTGCGGCCGGCCCGACCTGCACGCCCAAAAAGTCCCGGGCGATGTCGGCCATCTTGTGTGCCTCGTCGCCCACCAAAAAGTCGTAATCCGGGATGACCGCCGCGCCGCCGTCCGTGGCGTTTCGCACCTGCAGGTCGGCGAACAGCAAGTGAAAGTTGACCACCGTGATGTTCGATTCCGCCGCCTTGCGCTTCGCCCTCTCGCACCAGCAATCCTCGGCGAAGGGGCAATCCCGGCCATCGCAGTCATCCGGCGACGTGCTGAACTCGCCCCAAACCCGATGTGATGGTTTGAAGGGAAGATCGCTGACGTCGCCGGTGTCGGTTTCGCCGCACCAGCGCATGATCGTTTCGATCTGCCCGGCCTCGTCATCAAAGGGCATGAAGGAAAAGGTTCCCTTGCTTCGGACCTCGGACGCGGCGCGTTTGCACAGATAGTTGGAGCGACCCTTCAGCAGGGCGAAGGTGAATTCATGGGGCAGAACCCTTTGCAGGAACGGCAGGTCCTTTCGAATCAGCTGCTCCTGCAACGATATGTTTCCCGTCGCCACGACGGTCTTTCGATCATCCTCGACGGCGTGCATGATCGCGGGAATCAAGTAGGCGAGGGACTTGCCGACGCCGGTCGGTCCTTCGCCGATGACGTGGTTGCTTCCCGTGAATCCGGCGTCGATGACCTTCGCCAGGGAATACTGCCCCGGCCTGTCCTCATAACCCGGCAGCGCCCTGGCGAAGACGCCGGCGGGGCCGAAAATCGAATCGAGATATCCACCCATACGCGGTCCTTTCCGGCCTGCCTCATCAGGACTCCGGAGGCCGTCCCGGAGCCGAGGGCGGCGTTGATTCCGCCCTTTCGGCATGGGGAAGGACGCTCAGGCGAAGGGGTCCACCTCGGCGCCCGCGCCGCCGAACTTGTTCCGCAGCACGTCCAGATAGGCGATGGCGGCCTTGGAGGCGTCCGCGGGAAGGTCCTTGATCCTCTTGACCCCGAACTTGCCCAGGAATTCGTTGACCGCATCGGCGGGAAGGGACTTCAAAACGACGATCATCGACTGCGCGGTTTTTTCATCGATCGGGCGGGGCGCGGCCGGCTTTTTGTCGTAATTTTCAAAGCCGTCGTCATCGCCACCGTCGCTCTCCAGTTCGCGGGCCAGATCGAAAAGCTCGGCCGCGGCGATCTGCTGTTTTTCCGTGTCATTCATGGGGCGTTCGGGCAAAATCGAATATTTGGTTTTCGTGTCGCCCGCCGCGCCGGAGCGCTCGACCTCGAACCAGTAGGAGTCCAAGCCGTACTTGTTGCGCAGCTTCAAAATGGATTTGAAGAGGGTCGCGTTGACCTCGAAAATCTTCACCTGCCCGTCGACGAAGACGTTCAAGGCGATGCGCAGCGTGGGCTTTTTCCCGCCCATGTCCTGGCCGGTGTAGGGCTCCATCCGCTCGCCGGTCCACACCATTTCGCGCGGATGCGGTTCGCCCAGAATGGCGATCACCGCCTTGTCGCCGTCGTTTTTAAGGTTCAGGTACTTCTCGTTGCCGCCGTGCTGGCTGGCCGCCTTTTCCGCTTGGTCCCAACTGCTCATAAGGTTTCCTCCTTCATCAAAGAGTTGGTGATAATTGGGGGTTGTGTTTGTCGACCTTCTCGACCGTGAAAGCCTCGTCGCCGAACTGCTTGGTCAGAAAGCCGGTGAAGATGGCGGCGATGTGCCGCCCGATTTCGTTGGAGCCGTCGATCACGCAGGAGCTTTTGTCGGCGTCGAAAAGGAAGGCGCCGGCCAGCCTGAGCGCCGAGCGGCCGTGGATTCCTTCCGCCGCGATTGCGGCCAGCAGCAACGACTCCTCAATCTCCTGGAGATCGAGTCCGTCTTTGAACTGGTATCGAAAGATGTCCTTCTCCATTTCATCTCCCTGCTGCGGCGCGTTCGCTTTTCGCGCCATGGGTTGTTGGGGGATATATATGCGGCGGCCCCCAAAAGTGTCGGCTAGGACCGGAGGTATTCACGCAACCCCCTGTTTTCAAAAATGTTTCGGATCGTCTTGATGTCGAGGTAGACCGAGTCGCGGCTCACGCCGGATTCCCTGGCGATCTCGGCGACCGTGGAGGTCAGAAGTTTTCGACACAGGCTTTTCAGGTTGTCCGGCAGCGAATCGACCGCTCTCTTCAGATCGACCTGGAGCGCGACATGCTGGGCGCGTGTCAGGTTTGTTTTGCCGAAAAAGAAGTTGAACGCGTCCTCGTTGAGCCGTTTGGAAGGTTTTGTTTTTTTGCCGTCCTTCTCCTCGTATTCCTTTTCTAGGGAGATGATCCGCAGGCCGTTGCCTCTCTTGGCCGCTTTCCGCGTTCGGATGATCTCGGCGGCGGCGGTGTTTACGACAACGGAGATGAATGTTTCCGCTTTGGATTTGGCGGGGTCGTGCCGCGGCATGGCTCCCGCCAGGACGCACATGAAGTGCTGCTCAAGGTCCGGCCGCTCGGACAAGCTGAAACCGTATTGTCCGGCCAGCTGCCCAGCCTTGAATCGAACCATTTTGACCGCGTATCCATTGATTCCTCGATAACTGTTTCCGGTACCCATTTCGTCCCCCTCGAAGGGGGCGCGTGGGTGTTGACCGACGGCTCAGGTTGATCGCCGCAAATAATTCGGAGGCGTCATGCGTTTGCCGGGTTCGGCAACACCCACAACGCCTCCGTCATTCGGTCGGCTGGTTGGCGGTTGCTGGAGATCGAGGGCTTTACGCCCCGATCGCCTCCTCGAATTTGATGCGGAACGGCAGACCGTGCTGCACCTCAAGAGACTCCACGGTCCGGTCGCCCATGCGATCCAGGGTTGCGAAAAGCTCGCAGTGCTGCGTCTTGAGCGTGAAGTCGGTCAGATCCTGTTCGGGACGCGGCCCGTTGTCCGCTCCGAATTTGATCTCGCGGATCACCCTGGGGGGAGGAGCGAAAACGGGCTCGCCCCCGCTCATGCGCAGCTGCTCGATCCGCCCGAAGTTGACGGACTGCATGAGCCGCAAAAGTTTCTGACGAGCCGGGGACAAGGACGATTTTTTTGTCGCAAGGTTCATAAGCGCCTCCTTGACGCACTAAAAAAGAAACCCCCAAGAGGCATGGCCCGGCTGTAAGGTCCTCTCGGGGGTTTCCACCCGCATGCGGGTGTTTTCGATTTTCGTGGTGGGCCAGCCGGGCCGCACCTTCAAGGGGGAGGCGCTACAAACCCTGTAGCATTGCTACAAAAGGTGTAGCGGGCGGGAAAAAATCAGATGAGCCAGGAAA
>JAAYVF010000052.1 GCA_012517325.1 Myxococcales bacterium
GGCTCCGCGACGCGGACCGCGAACGGGAAAGCGTAGCCTGACCGGGCTTCGCCTTCCCCCTCGGGGGAAGGCGACCGGCTGGGAACCCTCAACCGAAAGAGGATCCTAACCCAAAGTGCGAAAGATTGTTGACACTACCCCGGCGGCGCTTGCGGCGTGATGGACGCTTGCATTTCGGCGGATTGCGAAAACGCCGCTTGCGAAGGCTGCGAATCGTTGCACGGTCCGGGCGGTAACGGCGGGTATTGGCCGGAGGATCTGACGGATGAACCGGGCCTGTTCTGGTCGGCGACGGAATACCAGGAGGATGTCGACCTGGTCTGGGTGATCGATTATGACGGCGGTTCGATCACCGAACTGGACAAGGAAAACAGCCTGGACATTTCCGCCGCCACCCGTTGCGTCAGGAATTATACCGATTAGCTTTAGGACTTTTCTGGCCGACCTATTTCAATAAAACGGATAGAACCCATCCCACTTCGCGCCGGTCAGCACCAGGACGGTCAGGGTCAATGAGGCGGCCAGGAGGCCCAGCCAGACGGCGGTGTCGGCTTTTTCGCGCGCGCGCAGGTATTGCAGCAGGCGCGCCGCGCCCACCGCGAGGAACGGCACCGCCGGCAGGAAGTAACGCGGATTGGGCAGGATGACCAGCACCAAGAGCAGGTAGCAGCCGCCCAGCGTCAGCAGCAGCGGATTTTTTCCCTCGCCCTTCCAGAGCATGCCCAGCGAGAGCGTCGCCGCCGGAATCAGGTGCGCGCCGACTTGCAGGGGCCAGAGCGGCAGCAGAATCCCGAGCATGTAGGCGACGCCGCCGGGCCGCAGCAGCAGAAAGACCCAACTGAGCTGGGCTTTTTGCGTGGCCAGCAGGCCGGAACCGGCCGCCGTCCAGGCCAGCGGCGCCAGCAGGATCAGCGGCACGACGGCAATCCAAGCGGTCGCCGGATTCCGCCACAAGGCGCGCCGGTCGCGGCCGAGTAAAAGCAGCAATAGGCCGGGCAACAGCAGCACGATGTTGTAGCGGCAGAGCATCCCCAGCGCGAGCCAGCCGCCGGCCGCCAGGCCCCGGCGATGCGTCGGCTTTTCCAGAAACGCGACGAAGGCGTCGGCGGTCAGCAGCAGCACCAGCAGAAACGGCCCCTCGAGAATGGCCGCCGCGCCGTTGAACAGCCACACCGGAAACAGCGGCCAGGCCAGCGAGGCCAGCGCGGCCGTCGGTTCCTCGGTCGTCCGCCGCACCAAACGGTGTGCCGCGACCAGCGCCGCGGCGGAGAACAGGATATTGAACAACCGGCCGGCGAGCAGGTGCGCGCCGCACACGCGGTAGAAAAGGGCGTAGAGCAGCGCCAGCAGCGGCGGATGATGCAGCCCGAGCCAGAAGTTGATCGAGCCGTAATCGGCGAGCCATTTCGTCAAACCGTGCTGGGCGAAATAAGCGGCCTGCTCGAGGTTGAATTCCTCGTCGTTCCAGACGCGCATGGTCAGCGCCACGGCGATCAGCGCGGCGGTTTGCGCGGCCAGCGAGATCGCGAACACCCGTCGCGGATACCGCCGCGCCCACTCGACCGGCGAGGGCAGGGCGGGGTAATGCGACAACAGGGCGGCGATCAGAAAAAACGCCTGCGTGAACAGCAGGCCCAGCAGCAGGCGGCCGGGCGCGAAGCCCTCTTCGGTGTAGGTGGCGCCGAAAAAAAGCGACAGGTAGCTGACGCTCGCCAACAGCCAGGAGACGAGCAGAATCGTCCGCCCCTGATGCCAGAATCGCGGAGGGGTAAGCGCCATGTCGGTTCCGTCCCCCGTTTTAAAGAAGGTTGCGGATCGCGGGCCGGATTTCGCCGCCGCGCAGGCCGTCCCACCAGCCGGCGAGCGCGGCGCGCGCCCGCTCGTCGCCGGTCAGCGCGAGCGGCCCATAATACAGGATTCCGGCCGCCAGCGCCCACGACAGCACCAGCCCGGCGGCGAGCCGGCCGCCGTTGCGCCGCGCCGCCAGCACGCTGTTGCGCGCCACCAGGTAGGCCTTGGCCCGTTCGCGCCGCGGATCGCCGGCCGGCCCCCGGTGCCGCACGACCGCCCGCGGCTCCAGCACAACGAGGTAATGCCGCCGGCGCAGCCGCCAGCATAACTCGATTTCCTCGTGGTAGGCGAACAGGCGCTCGTCGAAACCGCCGGCCGCCAGCGCCGCGTCGACCCGCAGGAGCAGCGCGGCCCCGTAACCGTGTTGCACGACGAGCGGATAAGCCGGCGCCGCCGAATCGATCCGTCCCTCGCCGAGCGCAGTCGTCAGCTTGTGGCGGTGGTTGAGCCGCCCGGCGAGGCCTTGCAGCACATAGGGGTGGTCGCGGTCGACGACCTTCGCGAAAACGGCGGCGATGTTCGCGTCGCTCGCGAAGACGACGGCCAGGCGCGCGAGGCTCGCCGCGTCCAGCCGGGCGTCCTGATTGAGCAGCAGCAGCCCGTCGGCGCCGCGCTCGCGCGCCCAGGCCAGCGCCCGGTTGGCGCCGGCGGCGTAACCGCGGTTGACCGGTTCGCGTCGCACCGCCACCGCCAGCGCCCGCGTCGAGCCGTCGCGCGAATCGTTGTCGATCACCACGACGTTGTCCTCGCCCAGCGCGGCCGTCAGGTCGGCGAGGGCTTCGCCGAGCAGCGCCCCGCCGTTGCGGGCGACGATCGCGCCGCACAGCCGGTTCACGATTCGCCTCGCGGCTCGGGGGCGCGGTCGGCGCGCCGCCAGGGCAGGGGTTTGCCGGCGAGGTCGGCCGCCAGGGCGCGCCATTCGGCGGCGAAATCCCAGAAGACCAACGCGAGCGCGGGCGCGACGCGGCGCCGGCGCGTGGCGGGCCAGCCGTCGGCGCGCACGGCCAGCGGAATCTGAAGCAGCGGCAACGCGGCCGCGCTGGCGACGAACCACCACGGCATCCAGAGGATCGGCAGCACCCAGCGGGCGAGCGCGGCCAGCGCGATGGCGGCCAGCAGCGAAAAGCGGTCGAGGTAGCTGGCGCAGAAGAGCAGGCGGTCGAAGGCCAGCAGCGGGGAGGGCGCGGCGAGCACCAACGGCGCGTAATACCGGCGGGCGAGGCGATGATAGCCGCGCGCCCAGCTTTCGCGCTGTCGCCGGAAGGCGGCGGTGTCGGCGGGCGCCAGGTGCCGGCAGACGGCCCGTGGCTCCCAGGCGAGCTGGTAGCCTTCCGCCAGCAGGCGCAGCGACAATTCGATGTCTTCGAGCCGCTCGCCGGGGGCGAAACCGTCGGGATCCAGCAGCGACCGCCGCACCGCGTAGGCCGAGCCCAAAAAAGCGACCGTCGCGCCCAGCCGCGCCGCGCCGGTGAGGGTCAGCCGCTGATGCACCGCCGCTTCCACCGCCGCGTACACGGCCGCCGGGTGATCGTGCTCGAGCGGCGACATCCGGCCCGCCACGCCGGCCACGGTCGGATCGGCCAACCGTTCCGCCAGGAGGCGCGGGCAATCCGGCGCGGGCCGCGCGTCGGCGTCGAACACGGCGACGAGCTCGGCGGGCGCGGCGTTGGCCAGGCCGTCATTGAGGGCGGCGCCCTTGCCGGCGGCGGGCGCGGCGCGACGCACGACCTTCACCCACGGCTTGTCGCGCGCAAAAGCTTCCAGCAGGCCCGGTGTTTCGTCGGCGCTGGAATCGTCGATGAAAACCAGTTCCAGGCGGTCGCGCGGATAGTCGACGGCCGCCCAGGCCGCCAGGGTGGCGGGCAACGCGGCCGCTTCGTCGCGGCAGTGCACCAGCGCGGTCAGGCGCGGCAAAACGAAATCGGCGGGCGGCGCCGGCGTTTCGCACGGAGTTTGCCGGGCGGCCAAAGTGAAAAGGACGCGGCGCAGCGAGGCGAGGCCCAGGTGCAGCAGCACGAACGCGTTCAGGAAAAGCAGCGGCAGCAGCGCGACCCGCCAGCCGATCAGCACCGTCAGCAGGAACAAGGCGGCGATCAACACCAGCGCGAGCCGCCGCGCATTCATCGGCGGCCGCCTTCGGCTGGGGCTCCGGCGGCGGGACGAACAAAGTCCATCGGGCGATTCGACTCCTCGTGACGTTGGCGTTCGGTGGTTGCCATTGTCCCGTTTGCGTTCGCGCGACGCAAGGCAGACCGCCTTGCCGGGGGGGCGCCGGTGGTGATATCAGAATAGGCCATGGCAAACGAATGGCTCATCCGGCCCGCGCGCCGGCAGGAACTGGACGAGGTCGTCGGTCTGTGGAAAGACCTAATGGACCTGACGGCCGAGGTCAACGTTCATTATCGGTTGCGGGCGGGCGCCGTCGACTACCAGCGCAACATCTTCGAGGAGTACCTGCGGCGCGAGGATTCGTACATTCTGGTCGGCCTGCGGAACGATCAGGTGATCGCGTTTTCCAACGGCTACCTGACGATGCCGGCCAAGACGTTCGTGCAATCGCCGCTCGGAGTGCTGGAAAACCTGTTCGTCGTCGCGGCGCACCGCCGCCAGGGTTATGGCCAGGCGCTGGCCGAGGCCGCGATCCGCTGGCTGGCGAACCTGGGGGCGGCGGAGATTTTCGTCAACGTGATTCCGAAGAACATCGGTTCGCTGAAATTCTGGCGGGCGATGGGTTTCGACGTGCAACGGCTGGCGATGATCCGGCAGCCGTAGCGCGGCCGCCGGCGGGGGCATCATGTTTCTGGCAAAGTTTTTTCCGGCCCACGGCATCACCGTCTTTCACCCGCCCGCGCTCGTGGTGCAGTTCGACGACCTGTTGGCCAGCCAGTTGCTGTTCGTCTGGGACGAACTGATGGACCCGGTGCTGGTGCGCGAGCAGTTGGGGCGCGACGTGCCGTTTTCGCCCGCCGCGCTGGCCGGCTACACGCGACGGATCGAGCGCCTCGAAGGCGAATGGGTCTATTCGCTCGTCGAACAGGAAGGCGCGGTGCTGGCCGGGTTCGTGCTGCTGGGGTTGAGCGACGCCGAGTTCGAACGCCTCGACGAGCACGAACAGGCGCCGATCCACTGTCTGCGCCATCCCTGCCGCGTCCAGGTCGGCAACCTCGAACGCGTGGCGAGCGTGCACCTGGCGACCGGCTCCTACCTCGGCGAATAGCCGGTTCCCGTCACCTCGATCAAGGCGATTTCCGGCGGACACAAAAAGCGCACCTGCGGCAGGCCGGTGCATTCCATCCCCAGGCCGGCGTTGACGTACCCGACGCTGCCCCCGAGCCGGTACGCGCCCCACTCGAATTCCTTGCCCCGGCGATCCAGGGTGATCAACGCGCCGTAGCCCGGCAGCCGCACCTGGCCGCCGTGGGTGTGCCCGGCCAGAAACAGATCCCAGCCCGCCGCGGCGGCCTGGGGAAACAGCGCCGGGAAGTGTTCGAGGAATATGCCGAACCATTCGGGATGGACGCGCGGCCGCACTGTCGGCGCGCTTCGGGTCGGGCTGGCGCCGTGCAGCTCGAGCGGCAGGCCGCGGATCGTCAACAGGCGCGTCTCGGTGTGCAGGGTCTCGATGCCCAGGGTTTCCAAAAACGGATCGGGGACGTAACGGCCGCCGTAATTGCCGGTCACCGCGTAGGCCGGCACGTCGGGCAGATGAAACAGGAAGGTCAAAAAAGCGGTCGGCGCGCCGTGGGTGTAATCGCAGAGGTAGTCGCCGGTCAGCAACAGCAGATCGGGCCGCAGCGCCGCCGCCGCGTCCGCCGCCCGCGCCAGTTGCGCTTCCCGCCCTTGGCGGGCGTGGATGTCGGTGAGGTGCAGCAGCCGCAGGGTCTCGCCGCGCGGCAGCTTGGGCGAGGCGAAGCAAAGCCGCCGCACGTACAGTTCGTCGGGTTCGACGAAACGGGCGTAGAGAAACAGCGCGCCGTAGGCCGCGGCGGCGAGCCAGACCGCCGCCGGCAGGCAGCGGCGGAATCCGGTAAGCGGCCGGCGCGAACGGCGGAACCGGGCGAGCAGAAACCACAAGGCCAGACCCCAGATCGCCAGCGAACCGGCGATCGTCAGGCTGAGCACCAGCCACTCCGCCGGCCCCATCAGGGCGAAAAATTCGCGCAGATTGTCCGCCACCCGCCCTCCGCCCCGTTTTTACGCGGAATCGAGACAACCGGGACAAAACGCGATCATCCCGCTTTTTTGACTGTTTATTATGGCGAAAATTTTGGTATATAAGTAGACCATGACGAACATCGAAATCGAGCGCCAGCAGCGGATTCACCAACTCATCAAGGAAAAGGTCGCCGCGCGCGTCCGCTCCGGCGAGCTGGACGTGCCGGTGCTGCCCCACGTGGCGGCGCAGGTCATGGCCCTGACCAACGATCCCAACGTCTCCGCCAAGGATTTCGTCGCGCTGCTCGAAAAAGACCAGCAGCTATCGGCGCGGTTGATCAAGATTGCCAGCAGCCCTTTCTACGCCGGCATGATGAAGGTCTCGAGCATCCAGCGGGCGATCGTCGTGGTGGGCATGAAAACCCTGCACGACCTGGTTTTTTCGGTGGCGATGGGCGAGCGCGTGTTTCGGTCCAAGCGGTTCGTGGCGTCGATGGCGCGCGTCTGGGAGCATTCGCTTGCGGTGGCGACGATCGCGCAGGAGATCGCCAAGGTCCGCCACGTCAGCGGCGAAAACGCGTTTCTGGCCGGGTTGCTGCACGACATCGGCAAGCCGTTGCTGATCGAAACGCTGGAGCGCATCAGCAAGGAACTCGGCGACCGCGTGCCGTTCGAGGAGGTTTTTCTCGACGAGGTCATGCGCGATTACCACACGGTGGTCGGCGGCCTGGTCGCCAAGGCCTGGCGGTTTTCCGATTCGCTTTACGCGACGATCCGGTTCCATCACGAATACGAACAGGCCGGCGACCAGCGCGAGCTGGCGCTGCTCGTGCACGTCGCCAATCTGTTCGCCCGCTACCTCGGCCTGTCCAGCTATTCGCAGGAAGCGGAATTCGACATCCTGGCCGCGCCCGGCCTGCAGGCGATGCAATTCAGCGACGCGGAGATCCAGGCCCTGCTCGTCCGCGTCCCCAAGCTCTCGCGCGAATTGATCAGCAGCTTCCAGTTGGTTTCCTAGCCCCATCCCCGAGAAACGAGCGGCGGTAATCGCGGTCTAATAGCTGAAGACACTGCCGCCGATGAACTCGCGCAGGACGCTTGTCCCCGGCACTTCCTCCGGCAGAATCGGTATGAACAGGTCGAGGAATCGCAACAACCGGTCGGCTTCGACGAAGGCCGCGGATTCGCGCGGCACTTCCATCAGGAAGCGCTTGGCGTAGGTGGTCAGCACGGCGTGTTCGTACATCAGGGCCGAGTTGAACAGCACGTCGGCGTCTTCCTGGAAGGGGAAGATCCACGATTGCTCGCCCAGCCGGACGCTGTCCCACATGAAGATCGTCTGCTCGGCCGTGTAATTGCGGAACAGGCGGTCGCGGACGATGCGGCGGATGAGCCGGGTGTCGGACGTGAAGATGCGGTTGTGTTCGTCGATGGTCAGTTGCGTCAGGGCCGAAACGAACAGTTTGAACTTCGTGCCCGGGTCGATGTTTTCGGTCAGGCGCGGATTGAGCGCGTGGATGCCCTCGACGACCAGGATCTGGTGCGGCCCCACCTCGAGCGGCAGGGTCTTGGTGGCGTGCCGCTGGTGTTCGGTGAAGTTGAACAGCGGTGTGTTGACGCGCTGGCCGGCGATCAGCTTGACCAGGTGATCCTGCAACAGCTCCAGGTCCAGCGCCTCGATGTGCTCGAAATCGGGCCGCCCGTCGGGGTGCTTGGGCGTCTCGTCCGGCGAGCGGTAATAATTGTCGAGGCTCAGGGTCACCGGCTCGATGCCGTTGACGCGCAGTTGAATGTCCAACCGCTTGGAGGTCGTCGTCTTGCCCGAGGAACTCGGTCCCGAGATGAGGATCAGGCGGGTTTTCGGCCGGCGGGCGGCGATCAGGTCGGCGACCTCGACGATCTTCTTTTCGTGCAGGCCTTCCGACAGGCGGATCAGGTGGCCGCCCTTGCCGTCGATCAGCGCCCGGTCGAGCTGTGCCAGGTTGCTGACGCCGATCAATTCGTTCCAGCGCTGCGATTCGCGGAAGGCGCCGAACAGGCGCGGCTGCGGCGACAACCGCCGCACCGGGCGGCCGTGGCGGTCCGGGAAGCGCAGCACCATGCCGTCTTCGTAAGGAATCAGCGAAAAATGTTGCAGGACGCCGGTGCGCATCGCCAGCGGGCCGTAGGGAAAGCTCAGGCGCTCGTCCAGGTTGGCGACCAGCACCTCGCTGTCGCGGCCCATGCGCAGGATGTCGGCCTTGCTGGTCAGGCCGAGCGATTCGTAGTGCCGGATGACTTCCTCGACCGGCACGATGGCGAATTTGAGCGGCAGGTCGGCGTCGCGCAGGCGGGTCATCTCGTCGCCCAGCTTCTGCACCAGCGCCTTGGTGGTTTTCTGGCCGCTGACCGTGAAAAAATAGCCGTGGGCGATGGACTGCCCGACCACCAGTTGGCAGCCGGGATAGAGCTTTTCGACGGCCAACGTCAACAGGAGCACCGCCGTGCGGCGGTAGATTTCCATGCCGGCCTTGCTGGTCTGATCGACGGTCTCGACGGTGGAATTGCCGCGCAGACGGCGGCCCAGGCCGGAGATCTGGTTGTTGACGATGGCGCCGAGGGGCGGAAATTTGCCGGGGTGCGGCTGTCGTTCGAGCAATTCGGCGAGGCTCGTGTTGACGGGGGCGTCGAGCGATTCGCCGTTGAGGATGACGCGGATGATACGGTTCATGTTCGTCCTTGCCCCGGCCGGGCGCCGTTCCGGCCGGCGGTCTAGCAGTCTGTTGAAAAAGGCCGTCCTGGCCTTTTTCAACCGCGCTCAACAAAAGGCGTGGTTTTTCTTTCGCTTCATTTTCGGCAACTTCGGAAGTTACCGAAAATGGCGATCCATCCCTGGATCGCACGCCGGGTGTTTTTCAACACCCGGCTAGTTTCTTTGCGTTTGGCAACCGGTGCCCAATGCTGCTATTATAACGAAAAACCGGGACGTGGGGACAAGCTCATGAAAAACGGATGGGTGATCGCCGGGCTGCTGTGTTGCCTCGGCCTGTTCGCGCTGGCCTGCGAACCGTCGGCCAGCGATTCGTCGCACCAGCGGCGCGATGCCGCCGCGGATGAAAAAGCGCTGCCGGAACCGACCGCCGAAGCCTACTTCCGCCCGGGGCCGATCGACGACGAGCGGTACGTGCTGCCCAACGGCCGGATGATCTGGCCCGCCGGCCTGGGAACGATCATCGACCGCTTCCCCGTCGACCTCGCGGTGAGCCCCGACGGCCAGACGCTGGTCGCCGCATCGGCCGGCATCGAACGCGTCCGGTTGATCGACACGGCGACGATGACGCCGTTCCAGAGTCTCGACGTTCTGCAACTCTTCAGCGGCGCGGTCTGGAACGCGGCCGGCGACCGGTTCTGGATCGGCGGCGGCGGCAGCCACGTGGTGTTCGAATATTCCTACACGGGCGGCGTGGCGGCCGAGGTTCGCCAAATACCCGTTCTGAACTACCCGTCCGGCCTGGCGCTCTCGCCCGACGAATCCGAACTGTACGTGGCGTGCCTGCACGGCAAGCGGTTGGCCGTGGTCGACCTGCTCGCCGGCGAGGAAGTCGATTCCATCCCCACCCATTTGTACAGCCTCGACGTAAAAATCTCCGCCGACGGCAAACTGGCTTACGTCTCGAGCGTCGGCCGCGGCATGGTGACGGTCGTCAACCTGCAGACCCGCCAACCGGTCGCCGACATCGAGGTGGGCGACAACCCCGAAGGCATTGCGATCTCGACCGACGACGCCATGCTGTACGTGGCCAACTCCGACAGCGACACGGTCAGCGTCGTCGATCTCGACGCGCAGGAAGTGACCGCGACCTGGAAAATCTACGACGAGTCGACCACCAGCCTGGGCGCCAGCCCGGTCGCCGTCGCCGTCGACCGCGCGGGCGAGCGCGTCTACGTGGCTTGCACGGGCACCAACGAAATCACCGTGTTCAACGCCGCGAACGGCCAGGTGCTCGGGCGCATCCCGGGCGGTTGGTACGTCACGCAATTGCGGCTCGACGAGGACCGCGGGTTCCTCTATTACACCAGCGGCAAGGGCTACGGTTCCTACGGGCTGGGGCTGTACAGCAACTGGCGGTCGACCGTGCACCAAGTGGCCATTCCCACCACCGAGGAGTTGGCCGAGTACACCGACCACCAGGACCAGGCGCTGAACTGGGCCAATTCATTCTACGATACGGTCGATCTCGAATCGCCGATCCCCACCGCATGGGGCACGCCCAGCGAGCAGATCAAGCACGTCATTTTCATCCTGAAGGAAAACAAGACCTACGATCAGATTTTCGGCGACCTCGAAGGCACCGAACGCGATCCGAGCAACCTCAACTTCGGCTGGGACGTGACGCCCAACCACCACACCCTGGCTCAGACCTTCGCGGTTTGCGACAACCTGTTCGTCGAGGGCGACACCAGCGTGCTCGGGCACTTGTGGGGCACCTTCGGGCTGCTCAACGATCACGCCGAAAAACGTTTCGCCGTCGGCGACGACTACCCGCTGCCCGACATCGATCCGTCGACCCGGCCGCCGAACGGCACGATCTTCAAGCGGCTGCTCGAAGCGGGCATCGAGTTCCGCTCCTACGGGCAGGTCATCGGGTTCATGGAGGACTTCGACCGCTACGCGCCCTACATCGACATGAAGTACGGCTTCTGGAACCAGGGCGTCTCGGACGAGGTCAAGGCCGACGAGATCATCCGCGAGTGGGAACTGGGCATCTTCCCGCCCTTCATCTACATCAGCCTGCCCAACGATCACTCCTACGGTTCGCGAAGCGGCGCACCGACCGCCCGCTTCCAGTTGGGCGACAACGACGCCGGTCTCGGCAAGCTGATCGATTGGCTGTCGCACAGCGAACACTGGGCCGACACGGCGGTCTTCGTCACCGAGGACGACCCGCAGTCGGGCGCCGACCACATCGATCCGCACCGCACCGTCGCGCTGGTGATCAGCTCCTGGGTCAAGCGCGGCCACGTATCGAGCGTGCTGTATTCGATGTCCAGCCTGTGGCACACCATGGAACTGATCCTCGGCCTGCCGCAGCCCGGCAGCAAATACACCAAGTACTCCGCGCCGCTGTACGACTGTTTCGACACCACGGCGGATCTGACGACCTACACGGCGCTGCCCAACCCGATTCCGTACGAGGAAAACCCCAAGGGCCTGCCGTTCCAGGATTACTGCGACGCGGCGAATTTCGAGGTTCCCGATCAGGTCGGCCGCATGGGCGAGGTGCTCTGGGCGCTGACCCGCCCGAACGATCCGTTCCCCTACGACCAGTCGCTGTCGGGCGAGGGCGAGGGGGACGAGGACGACGTGAAGGAATATCTCGAGGGCGTCGAAAAAGCCCGCGCCTGGGCCGCCGCGCACGGCGTCGAATTCGACACCCTGCCGCGCCGGAAGTAGCTCCCGCTTTCGCCTTCCGCCCCGCCAGGGCGATAAAAAACGACCATGGGTTTCGCCCTGTAAGGGCGGAGTAATTCAGCCAGGGGCAAGCCCGTTCCGGGCGCGGCCCCTGGATTTGGGCAATCACCCCATGATCTCGCGGATCAGATCCATCGCCCCTTCGACGCGGAATTCCTCGCCGTATTCGTAGCCTTTCGTCGCGCCGACCTTTTGTGCCCAGCCGCGGGTGAACATTTCCAGCACCGGCCGGTAGTTGTCGCGGTCGAGCATGGTGAACAGGCCCGGATCGGCGCCGGTGGCTTGCAGCGAAAGGCGGATGTCGTCGAGGGTCATCTTCATCTGGCTGTCGTGGGCGCAAAGGGCGTCGATTTTCTTCTCGATGTAGGGCGTGATGTCGACGACCCGGTTCGCGTTGGCCGGACGCTTGGCGAAATAATAGAGCTCGGGCACCAAATGCGGCGCCAGGCCTTCCTGCCGGTGCTCGGGATGATACAGCGGCAGATGGCAGAAGCCCGCCGCCTCCATCGCGGCGAACGCCACGGCGCGGTGGTCCGGGTGCGGTTCGAACGGCGCCCACGGGTCGAAGGTCATCACGGTGGTCGGCTTCAGGCGGCGGATGAACCGCATGAATTTTTCGCGGATTTCGTTGAGCGGCGTATCACCCAGGAAGCCGTCGGGATAGCCGAGGAAGAAAATTTCCTTCTTGCCGAGAATCCGGGCGGCCTCGCGGGCCTCGCGGTCGCGGCTGTCGGCGATCAAAGTCTCGCGGTCCAGTTCGAAACTGCCGCGTTCATTGTTGGTGGCGATGACCTCGTAAACCTCGCGGCCTTCGGCGACGAACCGGGCGACGGTGCCGCCGGCGAAAAATTCGGTGTCGTCGGCATGGGCGACCAAAATCAGGACGGGACCCTGCGACATCGGCTGACTCCTTCCGGTGTGACGATCCTCGGACGAACGGATCCGGGGGGTTTTTCTTTGCTGATCCGGTTTATTTTCCCGCGGCCCGCATCGCCTCGCGGGCAGCGGCCGCGATATGACCGGCGGTCAATCCGAAGGCCGCAAACAGTTCCTCGGGCCGCCCCGACTGGCCGAAACGGTCGGCGATGCCGATAAACCGCATCGGCGTCGGCGCCTCGGCCGCCAGCAGTTCGGCCACCGCGCCGCCCAGGCCGCCGGCGATCTGGTGCTCCTCGCAGGTCACCACGCAGCCGCAGGAACGCGCCGCGTCCAGCACGGCCTCGCGGTCGAGCGGCTTGATGGTGTGCACGTTGAGCACCGTCGCCTCGACGCCCGCCGCGGCCAGTTCCTCTGCGGCTAGCATAGCGTGATACACCAGGTGGCCCGTGGCCAGCAGCGCCACGTCCCGGCCCGCGCGCCGCACGATCGCCCGGCCGATCTCGAACGGGTCGGCCGGCTCGGTGATGATCGGCACGTTTTCGCGCCCGAAGCGCAGATAGACCGGCCCGTCGTGATCCGCCGCGGCCAGCGTGGCGCGAAAGGCCTCGTGGAAATCGCAGGGCGAAAGCACTGTCATGTTCGGCAACACGCGCATCGACGCGATGTCCTCGAGCGCCTGGTGCGTCGCCCCGTCGGGCCCCACGGAAACGCCGCCGTGCATGCCGCCGATTTTCACGTTCAGGCGCGAGTAGCAGATCGTGGTGCGGATCTGGTCCCAGGCGCGCCCGGCGACGAACACGCCGTAGGTGGACACGAAGGGGATTTTGCCCATCAGGCTGATGCCCGCCGCCATGCCGAGCATGTTCTGTTCGGCGATGCCGGCGTCGAAAAAGCGGTTCGGGAAGCGTTCGGCGAACCAGTTGGTGGTGGTCGATTTGGCCAGATCCGCGTCGAACACGACGATGTTCGCGTCGTTGCCACCCAGCGCCAGCAGCGCCTCGCCGTACCCGGCGCGGGTCGGTTTTTCGCCGTGGACGATCATGGGTGTTCCTCCGGGTCGGCCAATTCGAACAGGGCCCGGGCCGTTTCCTCGTCGTTGGGCGCCTTGCCGTGCCAGCCGGCCTGGTTTTCCATGAACGACACGCCCTTGCCCTTCACGGTGCGGGCGATCAGGGCCGTGGGTTTGCCGTCGCAGCGCGGAAAATTGTCGAGGGCGAGCATCAGCGCTTCCATGTCATGGCCGTCGATTTCCACGACGTGCCAGCGAAAGGCCCGCAGCTTGTTGACCAGCGGCTCGATGCCCATCACGTCCTCGACCCAGCCGTCGATCTGCAGGCGGTTGCGGTCGATGATCGACATCACGTTGTCCAGGCGATAATGGCCCGCCGCCATGTATGCTTCCCAGATTTGCCCTTCCTGCAGCTCGCCGTCGCCGTTGACGACGTAAAAGAGGTTGGACCGGTTGTCGAGCTTGGCCGCCAGCGCCATGCCCACCGCCACCGAAAGGCCTTGCCCGAGGCTGCCGGTGCCGACTTCCACCCCGGGGGTTTCGATAGAGGGGTGGCCTTGCAGGTGGGAACCGAGCCGGCGCAGCGTGGCCAGATCCTCGACGGGGAAATAGCCGCACCGCGCCAGGGCGGCGTACAGGACCGGGGCGACGTGGCCCTTGGAAAAGATGACGCGATCGCGTTCCGGCCAATCGGGCCGGGAAGGATCGTGCTTAAGTTTGTAAAAATAAAGGGCGGTGACGAAGTCCGCCGCCGACAGGCTCCCACCGGGATGACCGGACCCCGCGGCATGGATCATTTCGATGATATCCCGGCGGATTTGCCGGGCGATCCTTTCCAGTTGGGGTTGGTCGGGACGGTGGAACATGGGGGGATGGGTCACTACGCTCCTCCGTGTCGGACCGGGGCTTTGTCTGTCGCGGCCCGAGCGGTTACGATACCCATGGTTGAGGGTAAATTGTATCAGGAGATGGGCGATTCGCAAAGGAGTTGCCGAAAAGTTCAGGTTGCCCTTGACGCGAGCCGATGATTGGGGTTAGGACGATTGCCCGAACGAGGTGGAACGATAGATGGATCCGGAACTTCGCCGATTGTACCTGCAGGACCTGGAAGAGCTGGAAGAGGAAATCCGGCAATTCGGCCCGTCGATCGACTTGCTGCTCGAAAAAGCCGAAATCCTCGATTTTTTAAGCCGGTATGAAGAGGCCCAGCGCGTGTTGGCCGAAGCCAAGGCCATCGACCCGGAAAGCCCCGAGGTCTGGAACAGCATCGGCGTGGTGCTCAAGAACCTGGGCAACTACGAGGAAGCGTTCGAGGCGCTGATGACCAGCCAGCGCCTGAGCCCCAACAGCACGATTACGCTCAAGAATATCGGCGATGTGCTGTTCTTCATGTACCGCGACGACGAGGCCCGCCTCTGGTACGAACGGGCGCTCAAACGCGACAAAAACGATCCGTGGGCGCTGACCGGCAAAGGGCAGATTCTGGTCAACAACGAAAACTACCAGACCGCGCTCGAATTGTTCGACCGCGCCCTGGCCGTCGAGCCGGAATACGCCTGGGCGCTCAGCGGCCGGGGCATGGCGCTGCTCGGCCTCGGGCGGTTCGAGGAAGCCCTCGACGTGTTCGAGATGGCGATCCAGATCGATCCCGAATGGGATCATCCGCATTGCGGCAAGGCCGAGGCGTTGCACCGGCTGGGCCTGCTCAAGGAAGCCGAGCAGGAATACCGGACAGCGCTGCGGCTGGACGAACTGGATCCGCTCAAATGGCAGGATTTGGGCAACGTACTGCTCGACATGGGGCGTTACCGCGACTGCTTGCGGGCTTTTCGCCGGGCCGCTAATCTGGACGAGTACCTGGTGCGGGCGCACAGCGGGATGGCGCACGCGCTGGACATGCTGGGCCGCGGCGACGAGGCGCTGATCGAATACGACAAGGCGATCGAACTGGACAACGAGGATCCGTCCATCTGGAACAATCGCGCGGTGCTGCTCGCCGAAACCCTGTCGCGCCCGGAAGCGGCGCTGGAAAGTTACGAAAAGGCCCTGCAGGTCGATCCGGAATATCACCTGGCGCGGTTCAACCGGGCGCAGCTTTACAGCCGCATGAACCGTCGCGCCGAGGCCAAAGCCGACCTGGAACAAGTGGTGGCGGTGCTGCGCGGTGAAGGCCAGGAGGCGATTCCCGAGCTGCGGCCCGAGGATCTGGAATGGTTGGAAAACTACTTGCAGGAACCGGATGAGTAATCGCCACAATACATTTTCCGCGCCGCGCCGTCGCTTTTCCTCCAAAACACTATTGTATTTTTTACCGGGCTTGCTGCTCGTTTTTCTGGTCGCGAACATCTGCCTGGAAACGGGTTGCCAATCCTCGTCGCTGCCGGCCTTCGTGGAAACCGCCGTTTACAACAACTCGACCCGGATTCTGCCGCTCAGCAAGGAAGAAATCGAACTGGTCGGTACGGTCCAGGCCTGGTCCGCCCAGGCCGGCCGCGCCGCGCCGGAACTGGACGGCGGCCTGACCTACGTGGCGCGCAGCGTGGTCGAGGAATTGCGCCACCGGGGTCCCAACCTGCTTTCGGAATTCAACAACACCCTGGTGCAGGAAAAGATGGTCAAGTACGGCGTTTCCGACAGCGCCTTCCGCACCCAGGTCGCGATGTCCTTTCGCCTGTCGGATTGGGAAACGCAGTCGGCCGACGCCTTGCGCACCGAATTGGCCACGGGCCGTTACACTCATTTCGGTATCAGCGTCGTCTGGAACTGGTGGCCGCCGGGCTACTACATCATGCTGATTCTGTCGCGGCGGCCGGTGGCGCTGGACCCGTTTCCGAAAAAGGCGGCCGAATTCGACCGGGTGGAGCTTTCCGGCACCCTGCTGGAGGGGCTGAAAAAACCGACGGCCTTCGTCAGCCCGCCGCAGGGCACGGTAGTGGAAAACCTGCTGGACATCCATCCCGACGGATCCTTTCGGACCCACATTTTTTTCAACAACGGACCGGGCATCTACCGCGTCGAAATCTCGGGCGAGGGCTCCATGGGGCCGGAAATCGTGGCGTTGATGCCCGTGGAAGTCGGCAACGTCAAGGATGTCGAATCCGCGCCGATCGAGGTGCCGATCGAGGAAAACGAGGAAAAAGCCAAAATTTTGGTTTTCTCGTTGATCAACCGCGAACGGAAAGCGGCCGGTCTGAATGAATTGAAGATGGAGCCGGCTTTGGGAAAAATCGCCCAGAGCCACGCCGACGAGATGCAACGCCTCAAATACGCCGCGCATCGCAGCCCCACCACCGGCATGGCGGCCGATCGCGCCAACGCGGCGGGCATCCCCTGGCTGCGCATCGGTGAAAACGTGGCCGTCAATCAATCGGCCCTGCAGGCCCACCAAAGCCTGATGGAATCGCCGGCCCATCGCGCGAACGTGCTGGATCCGGCCTTCGAGTACATCGGGCTGGGCATCGTCTTCGACGACGACAACCACGGCAACCGGCAGGTCTATCTGGTCGAGAACTACGCCAAGCTGCAAAACCGCTAGGCGCAGGGCGGCGCGCCGTCGAGGCGCCGCTTGCGACGCGACAATTCCTCGCCCACCAACACCGCGATCGTCAGCAGGTAAGGGATCATCGCCAGGAAGTAGCCGAGGTTCGGATTCTTGAACAGCGGCAGCGAGGGGATGCCCTGCAGGTCGAGCAGCAGGCGCCGCAAAGCGCCGAAGAGAAACGCGCCGAGCGCCGCGCGCCAGGGCTTGAAACGGGAAAAAACGACCAGGCCGATCGCGATCCAGCCCTGGCCGCCGGTGATGTTGTCCACCCAACCCGGCGTCACCGCCAGACTGAGCGAAGCGCCCGCCAGCCCCGCGAACCCGCCGCCGATCAACGTGCCGGCCAGCCGCTGGCCCGTGACCGATACCCCCAGCACCCGCGCCGCTTCCGGCGCTTCGCCCGCCGCGCGCGACCGCAGGCCGAAGCGCGAACGCTCCAGCAGCAGCCAGCCCGCCAGGCCGAGCAAAACCGTCAGCGGCACCAGAATGTTCCAGCGGAAGAGCGCCGGCCCGAGCAGCGGTAGCCGCGACAAACCCAGCACGGCGTATTCCGGCAGCACCGGCCCGGAACGGCCGACCAGGTCGATGCCGAGTACCGCGGCCAGTCCGCCGCCGAAGAAGCCCAGCGCGAGCCCCGACACCACCGGGTCGCCGCCGCAGTAAACCACGCCCGCCGCGTGAATCGCCGCCAGCGCGATCCCGGCGAGTCCGCCCGCCCCCAAGCCCAGCCAGGGCGAGCCGGTAGCCAGGGCGACGTGAAATCCGGTCATGGCCGCCAGCAGCATCATCCCTTCGATGCCCAGGTTCAGCACGCCGGACCGTTCGGCGAAGATTTCGCCCAGGGCCGCCAGGAAAAGCGGCACGCCCGCCAGCAAACCGGCGGCGACGAGGCCCGTGAAGAAATCCGCCGCGTTCATGAGCGCTCCGCCTCGCCCGCCGGCCGATCCGGCGCCGGCTCGCGCCGCCGAATTTCATAGCGGCGGAACCATTCGGTCAGGATCACCACCAGCAGCAGGGCGCCTTGCAGCAGTTGCGAGATGCCCGCGCCGCCGATTTCCTTGCCGCCGACCAGCAGGCCGCCGAACAGCACCGCGACGACGACCGTCGCCCACGGATTCAGCCGCGCCAGCCAGGCCACGGTGATCGCCGTGAAGCCGAAGCCCGGCGAAAATCGCTCCTGCAGCCGGTGCACCACGCCCGACACTTCCACCGCGCCGGCCAGACCGGCGGCCGCGCCGGAAATCAGCAGCACCACCAGAACGTGAAACCGCGGGTTCAACCCCGCGGCCCGCGCCGCCGCCGGGTTGTCGCCCATCGCCCGCCACACGGCGCCCCAGCGGCTGCGCTTCATCAGGGCGGCCAGCAGGATCACCGCCAGCAGCGCCGGCAACAGCCCCAGGTGCACGGTCAACCCGGCCAGGGCGGGGAAACGATCGGCGAAGTCCGACAGGCGCGGCAACCAGGCGTTTTCCGGAAACAGCGGCGTGAGTTGAAAGCCGCGATCGGACCACGGCGAGTAGATCCAGTAGTTGTTCCATTGCGCGGCGACGTAGACGAGCATCAGGCTGCTGAGGATTTCCGAGACGCGGTAGCGGATTTTGAGCACGGCGGGAACGGCCGCCCAGAGCGCGCCCGCCGCGAGACCGGCCAGCATCATCAGCGGCAGTTTGAGCCAGGCCGACAGCGCGAGCGGCGTCCAGAACGAGGCGACGCCCGTCGCGGCCCAGGCCCCGAGCAGCAACTGCCCTTCGGCGCCGACGTTCCACAGGCCGGCGCGGAAGGCGAGGGCGCAGCCGATGCCGCACAGAATCAGCGGAATGGTTTTGACCGCCAGGTCCGACAGCGCGTAGGCGCCGCCGAGAAACCCGGCCCGGAGCATCGCGGCGTAGGCGGCGAGCGGCGGCAGGCCGGCCGCCGCCATCACCGCGCCGCCGATGACCAGCGCCAGCCCGACGGCCAGTCCGCTCAAGGTCGCGTCTTGGGCGCGCGTCAACTTTTCGCGGGGGCGGATCTCAAGACGCACGTTCGCCTCCGGCCATCGCCAGACCGATGGTCGCGTGCGGCGGCAGCGGGCGGTGGTATTCGGCGGCGAGGCAGCCGCGATTCAGGACCAGCGCGCGGTCAGCCAGTTCGGCGATTTCGTCCAGGTCGTAGGAGATCAACAGGATCGCCACCCCGCGCCGGCGCAGCGCGAGCAACGCGGCGCGCACCTCGGCGGCGGCCGCGATATCCAGGCCGCGCGTCGGCTGGCTGACGATCAACAGCCGCCGCGCCGCCGCCATTTCCCGCGCCAGAATGGCCCGCTGAACGTTGCCGCCCGACAGCGACCGGATCGGCTGCGCCAAATCCTTGTAAATGACGCGCGTGGCGGCGGCCAGTTCGCGCGCCCGCGCCAGCAACACCGTGCGCCGCAGCAGAAACGGTGCGTCGGCGCCGAACGCCGGCAGGTTGAGGTTGTCGGCCAGCGACAGGCCGCCGCAGATGCCCAGCGTCATGCGGTCCTCGGGCACGAAACCGATTCCCGCGCGGCGGATTCGATGCGTCGGCCAGGCCGTGATGTCCTCGCCACCCAGCAACCGCCGCCCGTTCGCCAAACGGCGCAAACCCAGCGCCGCCTCGGCCAGTTCCCGCTGGCCGTTGCCGGCGACGCCGGCGATCGCGCAGATTTCTCCCGCCCGGACTTGAAACGACAGGCCGCCCAGCGCCAGTCCGCCGCGCGCCCCTTCGACCGTCGCGTTGTCGAGCGCGAAGACGACCTCGCCCGGCTCGCCGGGCGTGTAGGCGCCGGCGGCCGGCGGCGCTTCGCCGACCATCAGGGAAGCGATCTGGGAGCAGTCGCAATCCGGCGCGGCGAGGCCGGCGGCGACCAGGCGGCCCTTGCGCAGCACCGTCAGGCGGTGCGCCGCCGCCCGCACTTCGTCGAGCTTGTGGGTGATGAACAGGATCGCCCGGCCGCGCGCCGCCAGGTCTTTTAATATGACGAACAGGCGTTCGCTTTCGCCGGGGGTCAGCACCGCCGTCGGTTCATCCAGGATCAGCACCTGCGCGTCGGCGGCCAACAGGCGCAACAGCTCCAATTGCTGCCGCTCGCCCACCGACAGTTCGCCGACCACCGCTTGCGGCGCCGGCCGCAAGCCGTAGGCGCGGCAGAGATCCGCGAGCTGCTTTTCGACGGCGGCCCGGCGCAGGAAAAACGGCCCTTGGCGCGCCGCCAGCGCGAGGTTCTGGGCGACCGTGCAGCCCGGCACCTGGGCGAAATGCTGGTGGACCATGCCGATGCCGGCGCGCATGGCGTCGCGCGGCGACTGAAAGCGGACGGCCCGGCCGAACAGCTCGATCGTGCCGGCGTCAGGGGCGTAAACGCCGGCCAGGATGTTCATCAACGTGGATTTGCCGGCGCCGTTTTCACCCAGCAGGGCGTGAATTTCGCCGGGTTGGACGGTCAGATCGATCCCGTCGTTGGCGGTTACCTTGCCGAACCGCTTGACGATGCCCGTCAGCCGGACGGCGGGGATGGCCGGGTGCGCGACGATGGTGGACGCTCCTGGGCCGCGGTCGGCCGTTATTGGGGAATTTCGCCGCTGATCCCGGCCACGAACCAGTTCATGCAGACCTTGCAGTTCGGACGGCCCGGCACGTCCTTCAGGCCCTCGAGGTCCTCCTGCGTCAGCTTTTCACCGGCTTTCAGCAGCACGTTGCCTTTGTTGTCCTTGAGCGGACCGGCGAAGATGTCGAAACGGGTGAATTTGCCTTCCTGCATTTCCTTCAACTTGGCCTGCACCTTGGCGACCGCCTCGGCCGGTACGCCGGCCGCGGGCTTCTGGCCTTCCATGAAGCCGAGCAGGCAGAGGCTTTTTTCACCCGGGTCGGGGTAGTCGTCGGCCGGTTTCCAGGTGCCGGCTTTGATCTCCTTGACGATCCGCACGAGGCTGGTGCCCCAATTCCAGTAAGGGACGGTCAGGCAGTGTTCGAGATCGGCGTTGCAGGCGTTGTCGGAATTGTAGCCGACGGCCCATTTGCCCGCCTTGCCCGCCGCGACCACGGGGCCCGAGGTGTCGTTGCCGGTCATCACCACTTGCACGCCGGCGGCCAGCAGCGAATCGGCGGCTTCCTTTTCCTTGACCGGATCGAACCACGAATTGACCCAGCGGATTTCCAGGGTGCAGGCGGGGCAGGTGGTCTTCATGCCCAGCGCCACCGCGTTGACCAGGCGGATGACTTCCGGAATCGGCATCGGGGCGATGTAGCCGAGCTTCGGATTCTTGTCGGCCTGGGCGCGCGCCCCGGCGATCATGCCCGCCAGGTACTTCATGTCTTCCATCGCGCCAAACAGGTTGCCGAAGTTCGTCGCGTTTTTCTTGAAGCCCGAAATGTGCAGGAACTTGACCTGCGGAAATTCCTTGGCCACCGCCTCGGTCGCGTCCATGAAGCCGAAACTGCCCGCGACGATCAGGTCGAACTTCTTGCGGGCCAGCGAACGGATCACCTGCTCGGCCTCGGCGCCTTCCGCCACGCTTTCGATGTAGACCGTGGCCACGTCGGGCAGCGCTTTTTCCAGGTACAGCCGGCCCTGGTTTTCAGCGTAGGTCCAGCCGCCGTCGCCGACCGGGCCGACGTAGACGAACGCGACGTTGAACTTGCCCGGCACCGGCTCGGGAATCTTGTACCGGCCGGAATCGGCCGGCAGGGTCGGGATCGCTTTTTCGACGGTGGTGGGTTGTTCCGGCTTCTGGCAGGCCGAAAGCATGGTCAGGGCAAGCAGCACGAGCAGCCAAACACCCATTGCGCGTTTCATCTTCAACCCTCCCGGGACAAGGAAAAAAGGATTTGGGCGTCCCACCGAACGCGCGGCGGCGTCGGCGGTTGCCGGTCGCCGGGACACATCGATGGGGAATGCGATGGGCTCAGGTTATACCCGGTGCCGGGGTCTTTTCAAGAAGTTGGCGAAAATAGGCCGCGCGGGTTTGCGCGGCGGCGATCAGCGGGCCGCGCCGAGCCAGGTCAGGTTGGCGTATTTGAGAATCAGGGTTTTGGTCCCGTAGCGGTCGAAGGCGACGGTCGCCCGGGACATGGCGCCGCTGCCGGTGATCGTCAACAGGGTGCCCGCGCCGAATTGTGGGTGCCGGATGCGGCAGCCGGGAACCAGCCGGCTTTGCAGGTCGTCGGGATCCTGGCTGTCGGCATAATCGTAGACCGGCTCGCCGCTTTCGACCGCCGCCGGCGCGGGGGCGGGCGCCGCGCGGCGGATGAAATCGCTGCCCCAGGAAGGTGCGCGGGTGGGACCGACATCGGTCACCGCGTCGGGCGGCGGGTCGTGCCAGAAGGGCGACAGGCGGGTCGGCGTCGGTATGCCGCCGTAGGACCGGCGCACGGCCGCGGCCGTCCAGTAAAGGTATTGGCGCGCCCGGGTAACGCCGACGTAAGCCAGCCGCCGCTCTTCCTCGATCTCGGCCGGATCGTCCCGGCTGCGGCTGTGCGGCAGCAGACCGTCTTCCAGGCCGATCATGAACACGGCGGGGAACTCCAATCCCTTGGCGGCATGGAGGGTCATCAGGCTCACCGCGTCCACCCGCTCGTCGTACATGTCGGGGTCGGAAAGCAGGCTGACCTTTTCCAGGAAGTCGGCCAGCGTCGCTTCCTCGCCAATGTCCTTCTCGAATTCCTCGATGGATTTCAGCAATTCCTGCAGGTTTTCCAGCCGCGAGCGATCCTCGATTTTCTGGCTTTTTTCGAGCAGGTCCAGGTAACCCGAATCGCGCAGCAGCCGGCCGGCGATTTGCGAGGGCCGGTTGCCGAACAGGTCGGCGCCCGGTTGGCGAAACAACCGCGCGAACCGGCCCAATTCCTGCCGGAGCTTGGGCCCGAAACCCTCGGCGTCGCCTTCGGCGGCCGCGGCACAGGCGGCGATCGGGCTCAGGCTCTTTTCGGTCGCATATTGAAGGAGGCGGGCCTGGGTCTTCTCGCCGATGCCGCGCGCCGGCACGTTGATCGCGCGCGCGAACGCCAGCGCGTCGGCCGGATTGACCTGCAGGCGCAGGTAGGCGATCGCGTCCTTGATTTCCTTGCGGTCGTAAAACCGCGTGCCTCCGACCACGGTGTAAGGGATGCCGCGCTCGAGCAGCTTTTCCTCGAGAATCCGACTTTGCGCGTTGACGCGGTAGAACACGGCGATTTCGGCGGGCCGCAGTCCGTGGCGCAGGCGCAGTTCGTCGATCGTGCGCCCGACGAAGCGGGCTTCCTCGTACTCGTCGTCGGCCAGGCAGCGCACGAGCGGCGCGCCGAGCGGGTTGGGCGTGTTCATTTCCTTCGGCTTGCGGCCGACGTTGCGGGCGATCACCGCGTTGGCTGCCCGCAGAATCAACGACGTGCTGCGGTAGTTCGTCCCCAGGATGACCACCTTGGCGTCGGGGAAGACGCGCTCGAACTCGAGGATGTTCGCCAGCCGGGCGCCGCGCCAGCGATAGATCGACTGGTCGTCGTCGCCGACCACGGTCAGGCAGCGGTGATCGTCGAGCAGTTCGGCGAGTAACTGGTACTGGGCGCGGTTGGTGTCCTGGAACTCGTCGACGAGCAAGTGGCGGAAGCGGCGGCGATAGGCGGCGGCGATCTCCGGGTTGTCGCGCAACAGGCGGACCGTCTCGACGATCAGGTCGCCGAAGTCGAAGGCGTTGGCTTCCCGCAGGCGTCGCCGGTACAGCTCGGCCAGGTGCTGGAATTTGTGCCGGATCGGCGGCGGCGCCAGGTCGCCGCGTTCGCTCGGGTCCGCCCCTTCGTTCTTAGCCAGATCGAACCAATGGGTGATCTGCCGGGGCGGGGTGTCCTGCGGGTCGAGGTCGCAGATCGGCATCAATTCCTTGACCACCTGTTGCTGGTCGGCCTCGTCGTAAATGGAAAAGCCGGGTTTGCGGCCGACGCGTTCGGCGTGGCTGCGCAGGAGGCGCACGCAGGCGCCGTGGAAGGTGTGAATCCACATGCCGCGGGCGTGCCGCCCGATCAGTTGCTCGACGCGGTCCTGCATGACCTGGGCGGCCTTGTTGGTGAAGGTGACCGCGAAGACCTCGCTGGGATGCAAGCCGCGTTCGACCAGCAGGTAGGCGATGCGGCGGGTCAGGACGCGCGTTTTGCCGGAACCCGCCCCGGCGAAGACGAGCAGCGGCCCGTCGGGGGCCGTGACGGCCTCGCGCTGGGCGGGGTTGAGGTCCTTCAAGATCAGTTCGGTCGTTTCCGGCATGGCGTCTCCCTGCGGGGGCGAATCCTATACATGCCGTTTCGGGCGGTCAAGGCAAGCGGCGGCCGCAACCGCCACGCCGGCGCGGAAAAGACGGCAAAGCCCCTTGACCGACATTTTCAACAATGGTCTACTACCCCGATTGATTGAATACCCATTCAGAACGCCGGTGCGGAGTACTGATGATCACCAACCAGATGCGTGTAATCGTTGGCGGAAAAGGCGAAACGACGATTCGGTTTTTTCTTTTCCTCGGACTCCTGACGTGTTGCTGGCTGCTTCCGGGGGCGGTGTTCGCCCAGGAGGCCGGCGGCCTGCCGGACGTCGGCGCGCCCACGGAGTCGCAAGCCGAGGGTGAAACCGCTCAGCCGGCCGACCAGCCGACCGTCACGGACGAAGCGGAATCGCCGGCGTTTCTCGGCGAGTACGGGCGGTGGATCAAGCACGCGGAACACATGGCGATGACCGAGCTGGATTTGTGGGGTTCGTCCTCGACCATTCCGGAAGGTTTCGGCGTCATGCTGTTCGGTTACGGGACGATGCGCGCCGCGCAGCGCTACGACAACCGGCGCAAGCTGATCGACATCATTCCGGTCTTCGACATCCCCGACCCGTTCCACATCGGCGGCAATTTCTTCTCGTTGGATTTCAACGTTCACGGTTCGACCAAGGGTTATTTCGCCGGGTTCATGTACGGCATCACCGACACATTGATGATCGGCAGCACCACGATGCTCGCCGACATCGAAATCAAGATGGACCCGATCTTCACGCCGGGTTCCTGCGAACGCCTCGGCGTGGCGACGCGCGCCGAGTTCTACCGCCTGCTCGAACAACTCGGCCGCCCGCGGCCCAAGCACTATTACAAATCCGAGCCGCTCGACTGGGGCGACACCGACCTCTTCGTCACCTGGAACTGGTACCGCAGCAAGTACTTCTCGACGGCCACGACCCAACGCCTCTACCTGCCGACGGCGCACCGCGCCGAGCCGGACAAGGCGATCATCTTCGCCCTGGGCCCCGATCTGGACGTCGGCAACGCGGCCTGGGGCTTGAACCTGAGCGAAGCGTGGGACTTCCGTCCGCCCGCTCCGGCCAATATCGTCACCTTCAGCCTCGGCGCCGAGGGCGCGATTTATTTCCAGACCAAGCGCAAGAGCCCGAAATTCCTGAAACCCAACCGCGACGTGTGGGATTACATGAAATCCCAGGGCGTCGAGTTGGACTTCTTCCCCGATCTGTCCGACATCGATCCTTACTACTACTACACGCCGCCGCCCTGGGTCGCGGTGAGCGGCGGTTTCGGCATCGGGCCGATCTCGCTGACCTACCGTCACGGTTGGGGCTTCAACGGCAAATACGAAACCAACAGCCCCGGCTTTAAAAAGGTCATCGATGAAATCGGCCTGGTCGGCACCGGCGACGACGGCAAGATCGTCGCCGCCGCCTCGCTGCCGCTGACGCCGCTGTACATCCCGGGCATCGCCCAGTTCCGGTTCGAGTACCGCACCGACGGTCGCAACTCGCTGGTCTTCCGCGATGTGTATCAGATGGGCGTCGGCTTCCTGATTCCGATCGCACCCCCCGAAAAATACCGCTTGCCGAAGAAGAAGGAGGTGGTGAAATGAGCCGCCCACTCCGCCGTTTGACGCAGCTTTTCGCGCTCCTGATCGCCTTGCAGTTCGTCGTGGCCTGCATGGGCGAACCGGCGCCCGTGTGGGATTTGAACCGCCTGCTCCGCGTCGGTCACGATCTGCTCGAAGAAGGCAGGGGCTCGGAAGCCTACAACTACTTCGTCAAAGCCCTGAAAATCGACCCCGACAACTACCAGGCGCACTACGGCATCGTGCTGGCGCTCGACAAACGCGTCTTCGCCAACATCGACGGCATCATCGACCTGCTTTCCGGCGTGTACATGTACGAGCCGACCACCGCGGAATGCGAAATCGCTTGTCAGCGGCTCGAGGAATGCGACCTGTACGACGAGGCCTGGACCTCGGCCGAATCGTGCGTCCAGGACTGCCCCTTCGGTCTGCAACCGTACATGTTCGACATGCTCAGCGACGGCAGCACCTGCTACAAGATCCGCCACCGGGCGCTCGAATGGATCGTCCCGACAACCCCCGAAAACTGCAAGCTGCTGTGCGAAAACCTCGATCTGTGCGGCAACATCCAGCCGCCGGTGACCTTCACCGTCGAAGAATGCATTTCGCACTGCCCGCACGCCTACGTCGAGCGGCACAGCAAGTGCTACCTGTCGAACCTGGGTTCCTGCAACGGCTACGACCGCACCTGCTTCGAGCACACCACGGTCGGCCTGCAAATTCTTTTCCGCGAAATCGGCATCCATGTGGCGCCGCAAATCGAGGAGTATTCGCAGTTCCTGCTCGATAACCCGAACGACTTCCAGTACTACCTCAAGGATTTCAACTGGACGCTCGTCGATCCGCCGGTGACGATCGACTGGGCGGGCCGTTACAACACCGGCTACATGCACCTGTCGCGCATGTTGGGCCACGCGTTCAACGCGCTGCTGTTGGGCGCCACGTCCGTGCAGCTCGAAATGAACTTCCCGAACTTCGACCTCAACTTCAACTACAGCAACCCGCAGGGCCTCGAGGAAATCCTCAACGCCCTGATCATCTCGCTCGAAATCCTGCTGTACGACCCGATCTACCCGCAGGGCTTCGCCATCTACGACGAGGATTGGGCCTACGACCAGGTCGAGGATATGGGCAAGGAGCTGGGCAAGATGTTCGGCGAGGTCGCCCGCATGTTCGACTTCATGTTCACCGACACCGACCGTCAGCCGGGCAAGGCGTTGCGCTACGAGGACGACAACGGCAACAACATCTGGGATCCCGACGAGGTGATGCAGATTCGCGGGCTGGAAATCGCCGACAAGCAGATCGAAATCAATCGCCCCCAGGCCGAGGCGATCCGCGACCTGTGCTACGCCCTCGAGGCCAACCTGCTCGAACGCACCCCGGTGCCCATCGAACTGTTCACCGGCGTGCTCGAATCCCTCAACCTCGGCGATTTCGATTTCCTGATCGACCTGGCCATCGCCTGGTCCGAGGACGGCACTTTCGATATCAGCGGGCCGTTCTGGGAAACCAACAAGTTCGCCTTCCGCGAACTGCTGAAGGTTATCATCGAAAAGCTGAAGATCGTGCTCGAGGTGGTCGACGAACTGGGCCTGGATATCTAGGCCGATCGGCGAAATGAGTTGATCGCAAGGCCGCCGGCGGTTGCCCGAAACCGCCGGCGGTTTTATTTAATGGAAATGGCCGGCGGGTCGCGAAGCGCCAAACGGACGGCCCGCCGCCGGCAAGGAGCCGAACCATGAAAAAGATCGTTCCGCTCGTCGTGTTGCTGCTTTTCCTGGCGGCCCCGGCCGCGCCCCCGGCGGGCGCCGCACCCGAAGCGCCGCCCTTTAAAATCGGCCTGGCCAAGGTAGATCTCACGCCCGATCCGGCGAAAAGCCCGATCACCCTCAACGGCTATGGCGCGCGGTCACGACGTCCGGCAACCGGCGTGCTCGATCCGATCTACGCCCGGGCGATGGTGATCGAGGATCCGGCCGGCCGTCTGGTGGCGCTGGTCAGCCTCGATCTGTGTTTCGTCAACGAGGAGGTGTTCGACACCGTGGTCGAACGGCTGCGCGGCCTGGGCGTCACCGAGCACAACCTGTTGCTCGCCGGCACCCACACGCACGACGCGCCTTCCGCTTACGACCGGCGGTGGATCGCCACGGCGATCATGGGCGCGTACGATCCGCAAATTTTCGCGCAGGTGGTCGACGGCACCGTGCGGGCGGTGGAGCAGGCTTTCGCCGCGCGGCGCGAAGCCGTGCTGCGTTACGACGTGTCGGAATTGCCCGGAATGAACCGCAGCCGCCGCGATCCGGCGTTCGACGTCGGCGTCGGAGGTTTCGACCCCGCCTCGGCGATCAAACCGAATCCTGAAAAATATCCGACCGACCGCCGGCTCACGATTCTGCGGGCCGACGACCCGCAGGGTAACACCTTCGGCGTCTTCGTGCGTTATTCGGCCCACCCAACCATTCTTTCGCCCGAAAACATGAAAATTTCGGCCGATTGGCCCGGCGTCATGACCGCCCGGCTGGAGGCGAAGCTTGGCGCGGGCGCGGTGGCGATGTTTGTCAACGGCGCCGAGGGCGACGCCGCGCCGCTGCCCGACTGGAGCAATCCGGAGCAGGAAATCCGCGACATGAGGGAATACGGCGACAAAATGGCCGCGGCCGTCGAGGCGCGGTTGCCGGCCGCCCAGCCGATGACCGCGCGGTTCGTCGCCGGCCACACGACCCGCCGGGCGCTGGGCAAGGTGATCCTGCGCCCGTTCGGCGGCATGCCGATGAACCCCGGTTTCGCCCGGGTTCTTTACCTGCGCCCCGATCAGCCGTTCCAGGCGTTGCGCATCGGCCCGCTGATGCTGCTGGCCGTCCCGGGCGAGCCGACCACGGCGACCGGGCAGGAACTCGAAGCGCTCTGCGGCGGCGATGTCCAATGCCTGACCGTCGGCCCGGCCAACGGCTACCAGGGCTATTTCGTCACGCCGGCGGAATACGACGAGGGCGGCTACCAGGCCGATTCCTGCTTCTACGGCAAGAACGCCGTCGCGAAAATCCGCGACGCGATGAAGCAATCGGTCCGCATCGTCTCCGTCCGGCCGTGACTTCGATCAAGGTTCGACGAGCGGCCTAACCGCCGCGATCCGGTTTTGCACCCGGAAGGGTGTTTCTACGGACGGCTGAAAACTGGGGGCATGAACCACTGTTCGGTCGTGCCAACTATCTTTCGCTTTTGGCTGGGGAAATGCTGCCTTCGAAGAGGATGAAGGCAACGAGGGCCATGTCGGCGGCCGCGGCTGCCGATCCGCTTCGCTGATTCCGAATCAAGCCATTCCTTTCGTGTCGGTTACCGACGGCTGACCCTTCATTCGATCTGCGGCCAGCCCGTAGCCAAGGCTTGACGGATTTCCGCTCCGGTGCGGCCGTCGGCCAGCAAGCGGTGGACCAGCGCCACGCGGTCGCCGTAAGCGGACCACGGAAACTGTTCGACGCGCCGTCGCGCCGCGCGGCCGAGTTGTTCGACCAGGGCGGGATCCGCGGCCAGTTTCGCGAGCGCCGCGGCCAGGGCGTCGACCTCGTGCGGCTTGATTTCGATCGCCTCCCGGCCGTCGCGCGCCACCGCGCCGGATTCCGGGGTGACGATCAGCGGCAGCCCGCAGGCCATCGCCTCGTAGGTCACCAGGGCGCTGCCTTCCTCGATGCTCGGAAACACGAACACCGAAGCCTGCCGCAACAGTTCCGGCACGTCCGACCGGAAGCCCAGCCAGCGGATGTCCGGGCGGTCGCGCCAGGGATCGAGCCGGCGATGAATCGCTTCCTCCTTGCCGCCGACCAGCCACAATTCGCCGCCCGTCGCCGCGCGGTCCCAGGCCTCGAGCAGGGTGACGATGCCTTTGCGGACGCCGAGTTGGCCGACGAACAGCGCGCGGAATTTTTCCGGCGGCCGGTCGCGCGGGGTAAAGCGTTCCAGGTCGGCGCCGAACGGGCAGCGTACGAGCTTTTCCTCGGCCACGCCCTGTTCGAGGAAGCTGCGATAACTGCGCGGGCTCGGCGTCAGGATGACGTCGGCGAGCGCGTATTCCTCGACGCAGCGGGCGATGGTTTCGCGGTAGGTCGGCGCGTAGCGGATGCCGAAGCGTTCGTACGCCGCGACCAGCAGGTCGGTTTGGGTGCGGATGTGCGTGCTGGCCCGGTCGATCGCCAGCCGCTGGCCACGCCCCTTGGCCAGCCGCGCCGTGCCGGTCGCCTGGCTGTTCCACAGGTGGACGACCGCGAAATCGCCGGCCGCGGCGCGCCGGCAGACCTGATCGAAGCGCCGGTTCTTCAGCCAATAGAAGGGCTTGTCGCTCAGGAAGCGCAGGGCGCCGCGCGGCGGAAAACGGACGTCGACGATCTGCTCCTCGGCCACCTCGGTCGGCCGGTGGCCCAGCGCGACCAGGCGATCCAGCAGCCCGGCCCGCCACAGGCCCGCCGCGGCGCGGTAGGCGGTCGTGCCGATGCCCGGCCCGGCGAACAAGGATGCGATGGCATAGAGGGATTTCACGCGCGGATTGTAGCAGGCGGTGCGCCGGCAGCCTAGCCGCCGGAGGAATTTTCCGGGCCGAAGAAGGGAATTTCCAGTTATTTATAAATAATTCAGGGGGCCGGCCGATCCGGGGACTTTCTTTCGGGTCGGGGGGTTACGATGGATAGCGCATCGACGACGGTCGATCGATCCGCCGGGTTCGCCGGGCGCGGCATTTTGGGGAGAATCACTCAAGAAAAGGCGATTCGGTCGTTTTCCGATCCTGCCGCCGCCCACGGTATTATTGCCGTGATTTTCCGCCTTCCCAGGTTTGACAACCCCGGGAGCTAATGTAAATATCCCTTACGCTTTGAAAATAGATGGGTGATTCTCGCATGGCTTATCGAATAGGTCGATTGCTGCTCGCTTGGTGGCTCTCGACTTTCATTTTTGCCTGTTCCCACGCGCCCGACAGCGCTCCGGTTTCGACTCCGATCCAGGCGACCGGCCTGGGCTCGTCCGGGCAAGTTTATGCCGCGCCGGCGCCGGATTCCGGTTGCAATCAATTATGCCGGGACGCGTGCGAGGACGTCACGGCGCAAGGCTGCAATTACGAAACGTCCGCATCCTGCGAGCAGGATTGCGTTCCCGGTTGCACTGAAGGTCACCTCAAACAGGAAGTACAAGACTGCCAGAACGGGCAGCCGGACCAACAACGTCCCCACTCGACACCGACCAAGAACTGATGGGCGGAGGAAGATTATGACCACGTTCCAAGACGTACCCGGCGACACCAAAGTCTTCTTCAACGGCAAAATGGTGGATTGGAAAGACGCGACCGTCCACGTCATGACGCATGCGTTGCACTACGGATCCAGCGTCTTCGAGGGGATCCGCTGCTACAAGACCCCGAAGGGGCCGGCCATCTTCCGACTCAAGGAGCACACCGAGCGGCTTTTCAACTCGGCGAAAATGTACCGCATGACCCCGAAGATGACGAAAGACGAGATGAACCAAGCCATTCTGGAAACGATCCGCATCAACAAGTTCCAGGAATGCTATATCCGGCCGATCATCTACCGCGGCCTCGGCCCCTTCGGCGTCAACCCGCTCAACAACAGCATCGAAGTGGCGATCTGCTGTTGGGTGTGGGGCAAGTACCTGGGCGAGGAAGCCTTGGAAAAGGGCGTCCACGTGCACGTCTCGAGCTGGAACCGCATCGCCCCCAACACCATTCCGGCGCTGGCCAAGTGCGCCGCCAACTACGCCAACGGCCAACTGATTAAAATGGAAGCCGTGCTCAACGGCTACGAGGAAGGCATCGCGCTGGACGTGCACGGCTACGTTTCCGAGGGCAGCGGTGAAAACATTTTCATCGTCCGCGGCGATACGCTGACGACCACGCCGCTGGGCAACTCGGTGCTGCCGGGCATCACGCGCGACACGATCATTACGCTGGCCCGCGAAATGGGTTATCAGGTGCTGGAAGGGCCGATTCCGCGCGAGATGCTCTACATCGCCGATGAAGTCTTCTTTACCGGCACCGCCGCCGAGGTGACGCCGATCGCCGGCATCGACAAGATCCAGATCGGCGAAGGCCGCATCGGCAAGGTGACGAAACGGCTGCAAGAGAAATACTTCGAGGTGATCAACCTGAAAGCGCCCGATACGCACGGTTGGCTGCTTTTTGTCTGATCGTCGCTGAAGTAAGCAATTCAAACGAGGCAAATCCATGGTGCCCATGATGTTGGCTTGTATCGCGGCGATCGTCGTACTGTCGCTGTTGGCGCTATTGCTGGGTGGTCTTTCCGGATTGATGACGCTGTTCGGCCTGATTTTTCTGGCGATTCTGGGGTTGTACCTGATCGGCCGGTACGGCTTCACCGACAACCGCCGGCCCGATGAAATTCATTTCGCCAAGACGGCCGACGGCCAGGAGATCGCCGTGTGGCGCTATCGGCCGCGCGGCGCGGCGGCGCAAAAAACGCCGGTCGTTCTGCAGCACGGTCTGGGCGCCAACCAGCGCGACCTGGACCTAGAGGACAAGAACTCTCTCGCGCTATTCCTGGCGCGCGAAGGCTACGACTGCTATCTGCCCGCGCTGCGGGGCTGCGGGCCGAGCGCCTACACGCGCTTGGGCCATCCCGACCGCTGGAACATCGTTTTCGATCAATTCGTCGATTACGATCTGCCGGCGGTGTTCGCGAAGATCCAGGAGCTGACCGGCGCGACGCAGGTCCACTACATCGGCCATTCGATGGGCGGCATGATCGGGTATGCGCTGGCCGAGGGCGAAAATGCGGCGCGACTCAAAAGCCTGACGTCCATCGCCGGGCCGTGTTTCTTCGAAAACATGCAGCATTTCAAACCGTTGCTGCGCTACCGCTTCCTGTTCAAGCCGTTCCCGGTGATTTATCAGAAGGTTTTTTGTTACCTCCTGGCGCCGTTGGTGTACTTCTGGCCCAAGGTGGCGGGCCGCGAAATGCTCAATCCGGACAACGTCACCGGCCCGACCCTGGCGCTCGGCTCGGCCAACGTCATCGACGAAATGCCCAAGCCCCTGCTCTTGCAGTTCGGCCAATGGGTCGAGGACGGCGATTTCGGCTCGCACCACCAGCCCAGTTGGGAAAGCCGGCTGGCGGAAATCACCACGCCGATCTATTGCATCGCCGGTTCGCTCGACTATTTCTGCCCGCCGCCGGCGATCGACCGGGTCGTCGATCGGGTCGGCAGCGCCCGGAAACGCTACCACCTGTTCGCCAAGGCCAACGGCGACACCGTCGATTACGGCCACGGCGACCTGTCGATCGGGAACGACGCGCCCCGCGACATCTTCCCCACGATCCTGTCCTGGTTGAAGGAAAACGACTGAGGCCTTGCCCGACGGCAATTAACCGGCGAGGGTTTGAACGTCGGCGCCGTCCGCGCCCGATTTGCATCCGCCGGTAAAGCCTGCTAATCAAACGTACCGATTGCATTGCACGAGGAGGGCATTTTGTCCCAAGCGTTTTCCGGCATTCTGGATTGTATCGGCAATACGCCGGTCGTGGAGATCCGCCGGCTCAACCCGAATCCGCGCGTGACGATCCTGGCCAAGCTGGAAGGCCGCAATCCCGGCGGTTCGGTCAAGGATCGCATCGCGCTTTCGATGATCGAGGACGCGGAACAAAAAGGGTTGCTGAAGCCCGGCATGACCGTGCTGGAGGCGACCAGCGGCAACACCGGCATCGGCATGGCGATGGTCGCGGCGCTCAAGGGTTATCGCTGCTTGCTGGCGATGAGCGCGGGCGTCAGCCTTGAACGCCGCAAGATTCTCGCCGCGTACGGCGCCGAGTTCCTCCTGACGCCCGCCGAGCAAGGCACCGACGGGGCTATCGAAAAGGTTTACGAGATGGCGCGCGAGGACGGCGGCGCCCGCTACATGCTGCTGGACCAATACAACAACGAGGCCAATCCGCTGGCCCATTATCGCGGCACCGGCCCGGAAATCTGGCGCCAGACCGACGGCCGGGTGACGCATTTCGTCGCCAGCATCGGCACCACCGGCACCCTGATGGGCACGACGCGCTACCTCAAGGAACAAAATCCGCAAGTGCGGGCGATCGCCGCCGAACCGCGGATCGGTCATAAAATCCAGGGCCTCAAGAGCCTGAAGGAAGCGTACGTTCCGGGGATTTGGAACAAGAAAACCATCGACGAAAAGCGGATCGTCCAGGACGAGGACGCCTTTGCCATGACCCGTAGCCTGGCGCGCAGCGAGGGTTTATTGTGCGGCATGAGCAGCGGCGCCGCGCTGTGGCTGGCCGTGGAGATCGCCAAGGAAATCGAATCCGGGCTGATCGTCGTTTTGCTGCCGGACGGCGGCGAACGGTATTTGTCCACGTCGCTATTTACGCTGCCGGAGGCGTAAGGTGAGCCTGAAGTTCCGCAATGTTCTGACCAAACGGAAGGCGACTTTTCACTCGCTGGAACCCGGCGTCGCCAAGATGTACACCGACGGCCCGACGGTCGACGCGCGCATGCACCTGGGCCTAGCCCGCCGCATTCTGGTCAACGATCTGGCCAAGCGCGTGCTGCTGGCGAACGGCTACCGCGTCGTTCACGTGATGAACATCACCGACCTCGACGACCGGACGCTCGCGGCCAGCGCCGAAGCCGGCGAGGACCTGGCCGCCTACACGCGCCGGTTCGAGGCCGCGTTTTTCGAGGACATGGAAGCCTTGGGCTGCCTGCCCGCCGACCACACCCCGCGCACCAGCGAACACATCGAACCGATGCTCGACCTGACGCGCCGGCTGATGGCGGGCGGTTACTGTTACGAAATGCTGCGCAACGTCTACTTCGACGTCAGCAAGGCGAAAAACTACGGCCGCCTGTCGGGCGTGAATCCCGAGAAAATCCGTGTCGGCTCCACGGTCGATCTCGACGACTACGAAAAGGACGATCCGCGCGATTTCGTGGTTTTCAAGCGGTGTGACCTGGCCGAACTACGGCGCGGCATCGGCGTGAAATCCGAGTGGGGCCAAGTGCGGCCCGGCTGGCACGTGCAATGCGCCGCGATGAGCACCCATTATCTCGGGCCGAGGTTCGATCTGCATCTGTCGTCGAAGGACCTGGCTTTTCCGCATCACGAAAACGAGATCGCCCTGGTTTCGGCCCTGACCGGCGAACCGCCCGCCCATACCTGGGTGCACAGCGAGTTGGTCTACTCCGGCGGCAAAAAGATGAGCGCCTTTTCGGCCAACTCGAAAACCGTGCGCGAACTGATCGCGGCGGGTTTCGAACCGCGCCTGCTGCGTTTCTGGATGCTGGCGACCCATTACCGTTCGCCGCTGCACTATACCGAGGAAAGCTTGGCGCAGGCGCGCGCCGCGCTGGCGCGGCTCGACCTGCTGACCCGCCGCATCCGGCACGTGCGCGGCACGAAACGACATCCGGAACTACTGGCGCTGGCCCGGCAGGCGGATCGCGAATTTTTCGAGGCGATGGACAACGACCTCAATATCTCGGCGGCGCTGGCGGCGATCTTCGAATTCATCCGCAAGCTCAACGCCGCGGTCGGCGACCAGCCGTTCTCGCGCGAGGACGCCCGCGACATTCTGGCCACCCTGTACCGGATGGACGCGATTCTCGGTGTGCTCGACTTCGCCGAAGACCAGCTCGACCGCGAGATCGAGGAACTGCTCGGCAAACGCGAGGCGGCGCGCGCCGCCGGCAATTATCAGGAAGCCGACGCCATCCGCGACGAGTTGCAAAAACGCGGTTTCACGGTCAGCGACACCCCTTACGGAACCCGCATCCGGCCGAACGATTGAAATTGCTTCGCCCCGAATAATGATTGAAACGGGCACCGCTGCTTGAGTTCGCGCGAGCGAATGTCTATCATTCAATATGTGCCGAAATTGAACCGCGAAACAAATCGAAAGCCGGCCCGACGCCCTCCGGCAGACTCGCCCACCGCCTGATTTCAGGCTGTTTTTTCTGTCTTGCAGATCGAAACGGATCTTTTCCATCGCCAGGGCCGGGCCACGTCGAATTTCAAGCGCACGTTGCCGCCGCCGCAATCGGATTTGGCGAACAATACGTTGAAGGATCCTTACGTTTTCGATTTTTTCGGCATCGGCGAGGACGCCGCCGAAAGGGAGTTGCATCGGGGATTGGTGGCTCATTTGCAGAAGTTTTTACTGGAGTTGGGCCTTGGTTTCGCCTTCGTCGGCAGTCAGGCGCATCTTGGAGATGGGCGGCGGAGCGGATATTTCCAGATGTTTCGGTCGCCGTTTGCCACGATCCGGCCGATTTGCCTATAATCCAGGCGATCATTCACTCGACAGGAAAGGATGCGTAGCATGCGGCAACTCGGCGGATTGTTGTTGACGGTACTATTGCTCGCCACGCTGTGGGCGGCACCGGCCTTGGCGCAAGCGCCCAACACCCAGATGCGCGAACTGACGGCGGCAGAACTGGCGCGGGTGGAAAAAGGGGAGATCATCCTCGAAAGTCAGACGCAGACCGACGCCGCCGGGAAGAGCCGCGGCCGCGGCCTGGCGATCGGTTTCATCAACGCCGATAAAAACAAGATCATCGACACGATTCTCAAATACGAGGATTATCCGCAGTTCATGCCGCGCGTGCAGAGCACCGAGGTCTA
>JAAYVF010000053.1 GCA_012517325.1 Myxococcales bacterium
CGATGGATGACGAACGAATCCGCCTTTCTCGCTTCGACGCCCTGGCGATGGCCGCGCTGGGCGTGTTTTTTCGCGCCGGCGACTCGTGGCTGCCCCTGGGGCTGCATTTGCTGGGAGCCGTGGCGACGGCGCTGGTGCTGATCGCCGCGGCCGATCTGAAAACCGGGCCCGCCGTTCTCTGGGCGGTCGTCGGCTGGACGCTGATCTGGCTGGGATTCCGCGCCCGGCGGCTGCTGAAAAAGCGCCCGCTCGACGAGGCCGTCGATCGCTGAACGCGGGGGCCCGCGTCGCTTGAATATTCAAAGCGAGAATAAATCGCGATCCGGCGACGCCGGCCGCTTCATTGACCCGTCCACGGTCCTTTGCTAAACAAGTACGACCGCTCCGCGACTGGGTTCGCGACGAAAGGAGCCGCACATGCGCCGTCTCACAATCGCCATCGTCCTGCTGCTGTTTCTCGCCGGATTGGCGTGGGCCGTCGGTGAAGCCGCGCCGAATTTTTCGCTGAAGGATCTCAACGGCAAGACCTACCGCCTGGCCGATTACAAGGGCAAGGTCGTCGTGCTCAGCTTCTGGATGACTTGGTGCGCGCCCTGCAAACAGGAAATGCCTTTCCTGGCCCAATATTACGAGTTCTACAAGGACAAGGGACTGGAAGTGTGGTCGATCACCGCCGATACGCCTTCCGACATGCCCAAGGTGCGCTCGATCGCCCAGCACTACAAGCTCACCAACCCGGTGCTGCTCGACCAGGACAGCCGGGTCAACAGCCTGCTCAACCCGCGCAGCGACTATCCGCTGACCGTGCTGGTCGACAAGGCGGGCAAGATCGCCTGGGTGCACGTCGGCTATCAGCCCGGCGACGAAAAACTGCTCGAGGCGCAAATCAAAAAAGCCCTGGGATTGTAAATGAAACGCCTGCTGTCGATTCTGCTGCTGGCGCTGCTGCTGCCGCTGCCGGCGCTGGCCTTGGAACTCGAAACGCCGGTCAGCGATTCGCTGAGCATCATCGAAACCCTCAAGGTTCTGCGCGACAACACGGTGAAGGACAACGAATTCTGGGCGGTGATCAACCGCCTCAACCTCGTCGTCGCCAAGGGCCCGTTCATGGCGGGGCTGCGTTACGACACCGAGGCCTACTTTCTGTCCGAGGAATACTACGTCCGCTACATCCCCGAAAAATTCTTCTTCCAATACGAGGATGGGCCGTTCCTGGCGCGGCTGGGCGATTCGTACGCGCGCTTCGGCCAGGGCCTGACGCTCAGCCTGCTCAAGCGCGACGAATTCGGCGAGGACACGACGGTGCAAGGCGCGCTGCTGCAACTGTCGCATGAAAACGTCGAGTTCGCGGCGCTGGTCGGCCCGGTCAACCTGGGCGACGACAGCGCCTTCGTCCCGCAACGCGCCCAGACCGAGGAACCGGAATTCATCGACGAGCGCGACCTGATCTGGGGCACGCACCTCGAGGCCGGCGCGCCGCAATACGTCATGGTGGGCGGCAACTGGGTCGGCGCCACGCTGCGTTTCGATCCCGACAGCCAGTTCGCCGACTACGAGGAAGACGACCGCGTCAACCTGTACTCGCTCACCGCCCGGGCGCCCGTGATGGGCGGCGTCGGCTCGCTCGAGGGCGAATATTCCTGGTTGGAATACGACGACCAGCGCGAAGCGAAATTGGACGACCTGCAGTGGGAAGGCCGCGGCGGCCATCTCGCCGCGACCTGGAACATCGGCCCAGTGACCCTGCTGACCGAAGCCACCGACTACTTCCGCTTCGAATTCCCGTACCACGATCCGCCGAGCATGGAATATACCGACATGTCGTTCGGCCATTTGCCCAATTTCACCGACGCCATCGGGGCGCGCGGCCGCGTGGATTACACCATTCCGGGCATCGACCTGGGCCTGTTCGCCAACTACACCAACATTCAGACGCACGAGGAAATGCCCGCGGAACTGGCCGACCATTACAGCGACCGCCTTTCCTGGCTGGAATGGATCGAACACTCCTACGGCGGCCTGGACAAAACCTTCGGCAACGGCGCCTACGTCAGCGGCAGCGGCGGCTACCGCGAAATCCCGGAAGGCCGCTACGTGCACGGCGACTCGAAAATCAGTACGCCGATCGTGCGACCGCACTCGCTGACCGCCGAATACAAATTCAAGCTCTTCCACGGCTTCGATCTGCTGCAAGGCACCGAATACGCCGACCATGAAACCGACCTAACCTACGGCTACGCCCCCTACCTTTCGTTGACCGGCACCTACGAATGGTCGGACGAACCGTCGGGCGGCATCATCACGCTCGGCGCGGAGGAAGAGGACAATCCGCATTTCTGGGCGGTCGAGACGATGGTCCAGCCGGCCGATTGGGCCCGCATCACCCTGGGTTACGGCCGCTACAAGGGCGGTTTGAAATGCGCCGGCGGCGTCTGCCGGCAAATGCCGCCGTTCGAGGGTTTCCGCAGCGAGTTCGCGCTCCGGTTCTAGTCATTGCGAACCGGTTCCTCGTCCGGCGCGCCTCAACTTTTTGTATCCGCATCGAATTTCTGAAATTGAAAACCCGTCGCACCCGATTTTTCCCAAACCATCCAATTTCAATTTCTCTTTTAAAACAACAAATTAGATCACTGGCCCATTTTTGGCACCCGCTTTGCTATGTAACGAAGACGGATGCTGTTGGTGATCATTTGGAAGAAAGGAACCTTTTCGCAGTAAGGCCAATCTCCTCTCCAGCGACGCCGAGCAAAGCCCCCAGCTCGGCGTCGCCTTTCCATATTAAGGCCACGGAAAATCTCCGCTTTTGAGATCGCGCCGATTCGGTTACATTCAAGGCCATGCGATTCGCCGGGAAAAATTTTACCTGCCTCGTGAAAATCCTCGCGCTGCTGCTGCCGCTCGCGCTCGCGGCCTGCGATCACGCTGACTCCACCACCGTCGAGGCGGTTCCCGATCAACCGTTTTTCACCGCCGATGAAATCGACGCCCTCCTGGCGAAAAACGAAACGCCGCCGCCCGTCGACGAGGCGACCATCGCCGCCGATTGGCTGCGGCAGAGGATGGCGCTTTCGCAGCGCCACCTGCTGACAAACCTCGACGACCGCCGCGGCGACATTCCCTACTTCGACGTGAATTTCGAAACGGGAACGATGCAGGTCAAACACGCCGGCTGGGATTGGTGCGATCTGGCGTCGCGGTACGCGCTGGCCGCGCGGATGCTGGCGCGACACCTCGGCCTGCCGGGCGACGCTGCCGCCGCGCGCCTGCTCCGCCTCGAAAAAACGATCCTGCAAAACATTCGCCGCGACGGACTGGCCTATCGCCGCGCCGCCGATTTTTCCGCCGTCGAAGCCGACATCTTCGATCAAGGCAGCGTGATGCTTTATCTGGTCGATCGCTACCGCGCGACCGGCATCGCCGAATACCGCGCGGTCATCGAAATGATGATCCGCGGCCTCTCGTTCCGGACCGTCCGCACCGAACACGGCCGGCGCTTTCTCTACCCGACCTATCGGCCCGACGGCGCGCGCGGCCCGGCGACCGACAACTGGAACGAGGCCGATCCCTGCCACCACGGCGGCCGCCTGCTCTACCCGCTGGCGCTGTTCCTGGAAGCGGCGCCCGATTCGGAAGCGGCGCGCCGCCTGTTCGACGACCTGGCGAATTACGTGCGGCTCGACGCGAAGGTTTTCGCGGCCGACGGCTCGTTCGCGGGTCACACGCACAGCCGCACCAACACCCTCCTGGGCCTGCTGATCCGCGCCCGCCAGACCGGCGACGCCGACACCGCGGCGCAGGTCCGCCGATCGGTCGATTGGCTCGTCGCGGCGACGCCGCGCTGGGGTTGGGTTCCCGAATTTCTGCCCGCCGGCGACCGGCCCGAACCGCGCGCCGCCCGCGCCGAAACCGACGGCCTCGCCGATCTGCTTTCCCTGCTGCTGTTGCTGGCGAAAGACGACCCGGCCTATTGGGACGTCGTCGAGCGCTACGTGCGCAACGGTCTGGCGCAGGCGCAATGGACCGCACCGCCGCCCGCCGATGCCCCCGATCCGCGCGGCATCTTCTGCGGGTATTGCGATCCCAACGGCTTCGGCGCGCGGTCGATGAACTGCTGTTCGCCGGCCGGCGCGCTGGCCCTGGCGGCGGTCCGCGAAGCGGCGGCGACGGTCAGCGCCGAAAAAGGGACGGCGGATTACCGCGTGTTTCTGCCGCTGGCCCGCGACGACGAAAACGTACGGATCACCTCGGCCGTCAGCGACAACCGCCTGCTGGTCACGCTGGTCATGAAAAAGGCCGGACGCTATCATCTGCGGGTGCCCGCCGACGGGCGGGATCCGAGCGCCGGCGCGGAAGTTCTGGCCCGCGCGGATCACCCCGGACAGGCACAAGATTTCGCTTTTTCGCTCAAGAAAAATACGGAAGATCGACGCCTCGGCGACGCTTCTTTCCAGTACGACTGGCTCGGTCCTTTCGTGACGCGAGTGGCCCCCGCCGCGGCTCGCTTCGGTTTTTTCCTTTCACCGGCGGACAATTGAGGACGCGACGACCATGAGACGATCCCCGCGTTTCCTTCTGCTCTGCCTGTTCGGCCTGCTGGCCTGGACGGCTTGCACCTCGGCCCCCTCGGGGCCGCACCAAACGCCGACCGTCAAAACGGTTGACCCGCTGTCTGGGGTGGCCGGCGAATTGGACGAAGCCGTTTATCAAGTGGAGGCGATTGCCGGTCCAGTGCCGAAAGACAGCCGGCTCATCCTGCGGCTGCCCGGCGCCGAGTACCCCGACAATTTCCGGGCGATGATTCCGACCGTGCGCGCGGCCCTGGACGGTCTCGATCTGCCGGTCGGCGCGGGCGATGCGCGCGGCGAATGCCCCTCGCCGTCGCGTTCGCGCTACGAGGTGCCGATTTCCCTGCCCCAAGGCCTGCCCCAGGGCGGCCGCGTGATCATCTCGGTGAACAAATACCGGCTGCCGCTGCGCGCGGTCGCGCAATTGCCGGTTTCCCTGGCGATCGGCTGGGGCAAATCGACGACGACCGAACCGCTGGCGCTGTTCGCCGAACCGGTCCGCGCCGGCGCCGCCGTGGCGGTTCTCGCCGATGTGCCGTCGACCGCCGACCCGACCGAAAAAATCAAGCTGCGGGTCACGGGCGTGGATCGGTACGGCAACGCCGCCGTGCCCGTGAATCGCGAGTTCCGTCTCGAATCCGAGCCGCAGGACCTGGACCTGCCGGACGTGACCATCGACGAGCAGGGGCAGGCCACGATCGAATTGCGGCCGCTGCCGGCCGGCGTCTATCGTTTCTCGCTGATCCAAAACGATCAGCGCTGGGGCCGCGCCGGACCGTGCCTGGTGACCGATCGACCGGCCGCGAAAAAAATGCTCTGGGGCGATCCGCACAGCCACACCGGTTATTCCGACGCTTACACCACCGCCGGCCCGCGCGACGCCTGGGCCTATGCGCGCGACGCGGCCCACCTCGACTTCGCGGCGGTGACCGATCACGCCGAACCGATCTGGAGCTGCGGCCTGCGGCCGGAAACGGAATGGGCGGCGATCCGGCAGGCGGCCCGCGAAGCGAACCAGCCGGGCTCGTTCACCGCGTTTCTCGGCTTCGAATGGACCGGCTCGTTTCCGTTCCAGCCCGGTTGGCCGGCGCACGACGGGCACGCCAACGTGCTCTTCCCGGGCGATGACGGCGAACTTTGCCGCGCCGACCGACCCGATTGCGACACCTTCCTCAAGCTGGCCGATCGCCTGACCCCGCTCGGGGCGCTGACGATCCGCCATCATACGATCGTCGCCTGGGGCGCGGCGGCCGCCCCCCGAATGCCAGTGGCCACACTGCCGGTTGTCGAGATTTTTTCAAGCCATGGCAGCAGCGAATGCCTGGATTGCCCGCGCGCGATTCCCGAACACGTCACCGACGCGGGTTACGCCGTGCAGGATTATCTGCTGGCCGGGTTGCGCCTGGGGCTGATCGGCGGCACCGACAATCATCAGGCGCGGCCGGGTAGCCGGCCGTTCCCCGGCCACGTCGACCTGGCCATGGACGCCGGCGGCCTGACCTGCGCCGTGGCCGACGAAAACACGAGAGAAGGCATCTTCGCCGCGCTCCGCGCGCGCTCCGCCTACGCCACCACCGGCGCGCGCATCTGGCTCGATTTTTCGCTGGGCGCGACGCCGCTGGGGCAACTGGCGCCGGCCGGCGCGGCGCCGGACCTGCGATTCACGGTGCATGCCGTCGAACCGCTGGCCCGCGTGGAAATCCTGCGCGGCGACCTGGACGCGAAAAAAATCACCGTGCCGTTCAAACTGGAATCGGCGGAATACGATCTGGCGGGACAATGGCGCGATCCGCAACCGGTGCGCCACGCGTTTTACTACCTGCGGGTGACCCAAAGCGACGGGCAGATGGCGTGGTCGAGCCCGATCTGGCTCGACCGCTGAGGCCGGCGTCGCAGTCCCGAGCCGCGTTCGCGGGTCAGATGTCGAGGTTGCCGACCTGCAGGGCGTTGTCCTCGATGAACTTGCGGCGCGGTTCGACCTGATCGCCCATCAGCACGGTGAAGGTTTGATCGGCGGCCACGCCGTCCTCAATGCGGACCTGCAACAGGCGGCGCCGTTCCGGGTCCATCGTCGTTTCCCAGAGCTGTTCGGGATTCATTTCGCCCAGCCCTTTGAACCGCTGGATGTTGAGGCCTTTGCGCGCCAGTTCCATCACCCGGTGCAGCATTTCCAAGCGCTTGTGGACGGTTTGCGCCTCGCCGTTGTCGTGCAGCGCGTAGGGCGGCTCGCCCAATTCGATGAGCCCTTCGTGAATCCGCCGCAGGTTCTGGTATTCGACGCCGCCGATCAGTTCGTGGCCGACCGCGCGCCAGACCTTGTTGACGGTCGCGCGCTTCGCCACGCACTGAAACTCGAAGTTACCGTGCTCTTCGTTGCGGCTCAGATCGGAAGCCTCGTAACCCGCCGCGCGCAGCGCCCCGACCAGTTGCCGCAGGTAGGCCTCGTCGGTCAGTTGGTCCTTGTGGAACAAGCCGTGGTCGAGCAATTCGAAAATCATCGAGCGCGAGTAACCGTGCTTGCCGAGGCGGTCGAGGATGAACTCGAATTGGATCAGGTCGCGCAACAGCCGCGACAGGCGCTCGCCCTCGAACACCTGGCCGGTCGCGGTGCTGATCTTCAGCCGCTCGCTGACGCGCCCGGTGAGAAAGATGTTCAGCGCCTCCTCGTCCTTGACGTAGTTGACCGATTTGCCGTGCGCGACGCGGAACAGCGGCGGCTGCGCGATGTACAGGTGGCCGCGCTCGGCCAGGTCGGGCATCTGGCGGAAGAAGAAGGTGAGCAGCAGCGTCCGGATGTGGCTGCCGTCGACGTCGGCATCGGTCATGATGATGATTTTGTGGTAGCGCAATTTTTCGAGGTTGAAGTCGTCGCGGCCGAGGCCGGTGCCGATCGCCTGCAGCATCAGCCGGATTTCCTGGTTACCCAGCATCTTGTCGTAGCGGGCTTTTTCAACGTTCAGAATCTTGCCGCGCAGCGGCAGGATCGCCTGGTTGCGGCGGTCGCGGGCCTGTTTGGCCGAGCCGCCGGCGCTGTCGCCCTCGACGAGGTATAGCTCGCACTGGCCGGGGTCTTTTTCCTGGCAGTCGGCGAGCTTACCGGGCAGGTTCGACACGTCCAGCGCGCTCTTGCGGCGCGTCAGTTCGCGCGCGCGGCGGGCCGCCTCGCGGGCCCGCGCGGCTTCGACGGACTTGGCGATGATCTTCCGCGCGATCTGCGGATTTTCCTCGAAGTGGATCGACAACTTTTCGTTGACGATGTTTTCGACGAGCCCCTTCAGTTCGCTGTTGCCGAGCTTGGTTTTGGTCTGGCCCTCGAACTGCGGCTCGGGCACCTTGATGCTGATGACGGCCGTCAGCCCTTCGCGCACGTCGTCGCCGGCCAGGTTCTGCTTGAGGTCCTTGAGCAGGTTGTTGGACGTCGAATACTGGTTGAGCACGCGGGTCAGCGCGCTGCGGAAGCCGATCAGGTGCGTGCCGCCTTCGATCGTGTTGATGTTGTTGCAGAACGAAAACAACTGCTCGCCGTAGGAGCTGTTGTACTGCATCGCCACTTCCAGCACGACGTCGTTCTTTTCGGCCTGGAAATAAATGACCGGTTCGTGCAGCACCTCTTTGTTCTGGTTGAGGTGCTCGACGAACGAGCGGATGCCGCCGACGTAAAAGAAGTCGTGGCGTTTTTCGGTGCGCTCGTCGGTGATCGAGATGTGCAATCCGCTGTTGAGGAACGACAGCTCGCGCAGGCGCTGGGCCAGCGTGTCGAAGTTGTAAACCAGCTCGGTGAAGATTTGCGGATCGGGCCGGAACCAGACCTTGGTGCCGCGCCGCCGCGTCACGCCCTTTTCGACCAGCGGCGTCGCCGGCACGCCGCGCTCGTAAGCCTGCGTGTAAACCTTGCCCTCGCGTTTGACCTCCAATTCCAGCCGCTCGGAAAGCGCGTTGACGACCGACACGCCGACGCCGTGCAGACCGCCGGAAACCTTGTAGCTCTTGCGGTCGAACTTGCCGCCGGCGTGCAGGATGGTCATAACGACCTCGGCCGCGCTCTTGTTTTCCTTCTCGTGCCAATCCACCGGAATGCCGCGGCCGTTGTCTTCCACGGTGATGGAATTGTCGAGGTGAATGACCACGTCGATGCGGTCGCAATAACCCGCCAGCGCTTCGTCGATGGAGTTGTCGACGACCTCGTACACGAGGTGATGCAAACCCATCGCCGAGGTGGAGCCGATGTACATCGCGGGCCGCTTGCGCACCGCTTCCAGACCTTCCAAAACCTGAATGCTGTCGGCATTGTACTTGCTGGAATCGTCGCCGCTCTGCGGGGTCGGGCTAGGCAAATCGCCCGGAAATTGTTCTTCGCTCATCGCGCCCAAATCCCTTCGTGGAGAGCCGATTATGGTCAAGAGGTCTGGCGAAGCACCCTGATTGATTCCGCCCTTTTCGCTTCTCCAAGAAACCCATTTTCATCAGCTGCTCAAAGTTGATGAATGATACTTCAAAATTCGCCCGTTGTCAACGCAACAAAAATAATAAATTATCAATAATAACGATTATTTACACGATGATTGCCGGCCGCTTCGGCGGGTTTTTCCGGGCCGGCGCGAAACCGTGAAAAATCCGGCCGTTCCTTCTCGCCGGACCGCGAAAGGATAAGCCCGTCACCGATCGCCGGAAAACAGATTATCTTCTATTATACTACACACATTTTCGCGAGGTTGAAAGGCCGGTTTCCACGGTGGTTCGTATCGCCGATGCTATTTTGCCAGCAACCGCCGGGCGTTGCCGCCGAAAAAATCGTCGGCCCGTTCGCGCACCCAGTCCACCCGCAGCCAACTGCGGACCTGCCACGCGTAGGGAAACGTGACGTACGGAAAATCCGAACCGAAAAGCAAGCGGTCGGCGTACCGGCCGAGCCGCGCCAGCATCGCCGGCGGCTGCTCGTACCACGGCGGCACGTGCGCGAACGAAACCTCCAGGCGCAACTCGGAGTAGCGATCCATCAGTTCGAGGTAGTCCGCGGTCTGCGGCGCGCCGAGGTGCGCGATCACCGCTTTCAATCGCGGGTTGCGCGCCAGGCGGCCCGCCAGGTGCGCGACGTCCAGCCGCTCGATTTTTTCGGGGTACGGCGCGTTGCCGGCGTGCAGGATGCAGGGAACGCCCCGCGCTTCCAGCAGAGCGAAAACCCCGTCGAGACGCACGTCGTCCAGCGCCATCCCCTGCACCTCGGCGTGGAGCTTCAGGCCGTGCAGACCCAGTTCGTCGAGCGCGCGCCGCGCCGTCGCGGCCGGATTTTCATCGGCCGGATGCACGGTGAAAAAACCGATGACGCGAGGGTCGTCGCGCTGCTGCCCGGCGATGTACTCATTGAGCGCGTCGGCGATTCCCGGCTTGTGGGCGTAGGGCAGCGCCCAGAACTCGCGAACGCCGAGCAGCGACAGGGTCCGCAGGATATCCGCGGTGCGGGTCTGGTAGGGCAGTTCCCAGCCGGCGGCGGCGAACCAGCGGCTGATCGCCGCGAACAGCTCGTCGGGAAACAGATGGACGTGCGCGTCGACGCCGACCGCGATCGGCGGTGGTTCGTAAACCGCGGCCGGCTGCCAGCGAATCATCGCCGGCCGGCTTTAACGCTTCGCCGGCCAGGCGCCGGGTTGCGCCCCCATGACGAACTCGAGCGTGCCGCCGTCGACAATCTGGTCGTGGGTGAAAAACGGCTCGGCCAGCGCGACGCCGTTGAGCTTCACGGATTGCACGTAGACGTTTTCGGGGCTGTTGTTTTCGACGGAGACCACCAGGTCACCGCCCGCCAGGTGCAGCGTCGCGCCGTCGAACAGCGGGCTGCCGATCGTGTAGACGTCGGACCCGGCCAACGGAAAGAAACCGAGCGACGAGAACAGGTACCAGGAGGACAGCGTGCCGCAATCGTCGTTGCCGTTCAGGCCCGCCGGTTCGTCGCGGTGCTTGGTTTCCAGAATCCAGCGCACGTACTTCTGCGTCAGATCCAGGCGCGAGGTGTAGTTGAACAGGTACGCGTGGAACAGGCTCATCTCGTTGCCGTGCCAGAAGTAGATGTCGGGCAGGATCGCGTTGTCGGGCCCTTGCACCGCCTGCTCGAAGGCGTAGCCCAATTTGTCGAGGAAAGCCGCTTCCGTGCCGAACAGATCGATCAGCCCCGCCGCGTCGTGCGGCACATAGAACGACCAGTGCCAGGCGTTGCCCTCGACGTACTGCTCGCTGAACACGTAACCCGGATAGAACGGCTCGTAGAAGCTGCCGTCGCTGTTGCGCGGCCGCAGAAATTCCGTTTCGGCATCCCAGTGGTTGCGGTAGTTGTGGCTGTGCTCGAGAAACATCTCGGCGTCGTCGGTCAGGCCCATCGCATCGGCCCACCACGACAGCGCCGCGTCGTCGTAGCTGTATTCCAGCGTGTCGCAGGTGCCCTTCGACGAATGATCCTCGGCGACGTAGCCGAGGGTGAGGTAATCGTCCAGCCCGCTGCGGCCGCCCGAAATGCCGGGCACCGTGGCGTGCGTGTAGCAGCCTTCATAGGCGGTTTCGTAATCCCAGTCGCGAATGCCTTTCAGGTAGGCTTCGGCGAAGACGATGTCGGCGCTGGTGCCGATCATCGAGCCGGTTTCGCCGTCCGCCTGCGGCCACTTGGGAATGGCGCCGCCCTGGTCGTACATGTCGACGAGCGACTGCATCAGGTCGGCCGATTCCGCGGGCCGCAGCAGGTTGAGCAGCGGATGTTCGGTGCGGAAAGTGTCCCACAGCGAGAAATCGGTGTAATAGCGCCGGTCACCGGCGTCGTGGGTGGTTTGATCGAACCCGAAATAGCGGTTGTTGGCCTCGGTCCAATCGGTCGGCATGAGGAAAGCGTGGTAGAGCGCCGTGTAGAAGATGCGCTTCTGGCGTTCGGTGCCGCCGACCAGATCGATCTGCGAAACGACCTCGCGCCACTGGTCCTTGGCCGCCGCGCGCAGGCCATCAAAATCCCACTCCGGAATCCGGTCGTCCAGGTTGGCGGCCGCCTGTTCCTCGCTCTGGTAGCTGAGGCCCGTCTTCACCAGCAACGGCGAGCCGCGGTCGAGCGCGAAGCGAAAATAGGCGCCGATGTCGGTGCCCGTTTCCGCGGTCTGGTTCGCGGTGGGGTCGCCGTCCTTCCAGGTGCCGTAGGCCGCGAAGGGTTCCGAGAACCGCACCACATAGTAAACCAGCACGCCGCCGTGCCGGCCCGACATCGGCCCGTGCAAGTCCATCATCCCGCTGACCGTCCGGTTCGCCGGATCGATGGCCACCGTCGCGTTCTGGACCCAGCCTTCCTCGATCGAATGGGTCGGCACCACGACGAGGTACGGATCGTCGCTGGGCGCGTAGGTATAACGGTGCATCGCCGCCAGGTCGGCGGTCGTCAATTCGGCCAACACCTGCGGATCGTCGAGCCACACGCGGTAATAGCCCGCTTCGGCGCGTTCGTTCGTGTGCAGGTACTTGCTGCGGTAGGAGCGTTCCTTGATCGGCGTGCCGGGCATGCCGTCGGTCGGCATGATCAGCAGGCTGGCCCCGTCCGGGGCGCCGGTGCCGTGCATCCGGGTGTGCGAGAAACCGCGAATCTGCGGATCGGGATAGTAATAGCCGGAAAAGTGATTGAACCCGTAGTTGATGCCGTCGAGCGTGGTGTCGGGGCACAGGGACAGCATGCCGAACGGCACCTTCGGACCCGGATAGGCGCTGGCGTAGCCATAGCCCAGGCCGCCCGAGCCGATGAACGGATCGATGTAATCGACGGGCTCGACGGGCGAGCTGTCGTCGTTGTTGTCGTCGTTGTCGTCGTTATCGTTGTCGTCGTTGTCGTCGTTGTCGTCATCGTCGCCCGGCGACTGGTCGTCGTTGTCGTCATCCGCGGCGGCGTCGTCGTTGTCGTCGTCATCGCCGTTCGCGCAGGCGGACAGCGCCACCAGGCCCAAACTCAAAATCAGGATGATCCACCAAGGAAAAGCCCGCATGTCAGTACTCCTCATCGGCTGCAATGAGGCAGTATGACTTGATTGGCCCCGGCAAATCAATTGCGGCCGCGAGCTCGGGCTAGCGGGCCATTTTCTTGAACAGGACCCGCAGGGTGGTAAACAAAATCTTCAGGTCAAAGCCCAGGTTGGTGTGCTTGATGTAGTACAAATCGAGTTGCAGTTTTTCGCGGGAGTCCTCGACCGAGGCCCCGTAGGGGTAGCGGACCTGCGCCCACCCGGTGATGCCGGGCTTCACCACGTGCCGCTGGTGATAATACGGGATCGCCGCCGCCAGTTGCTTGACGAAAAACGGCCGTTCGGGGCGCGGGCCGACGAAGCTCATCGAGCCGGCGATGACGTTCCACATCTGGGGAATTTCGTCGACGCGGAACCGGCGGATGAAGCGGCCGACGGGGGTCACGCGGGTGTCGTTCATCGCCGCCCAGACCGGCCCCGAACGCGCTTCGGCGTCGGTATACATCGACCGGAACTTGAGCAACTGGAAGGTGCGACCGCCCTTCCCCACCCGTTCCTGCCGGTACAGGATCGGGCCGCGGCTGGTGAGTTTGATCAGCAGGCCGATGATCAGAATGATCGGCGAGGCCAGGATCAGACCCAGCAACGCCACCAGAAAGTCGAACACCCGTTTGATGAAGAGGCGCAGGCGACTGATCTTGAAGCCGTCGGTGAACACGAACCAGCTCGGGCGGAGCGATTCGAGGATGATTTTTCCGGAAAACAGTTCGTGAAAAGTGACGTTGTCGACGATGCGCACGCCCGCCAACTTCAGGCCCATCAGTTCCTCGGTGGGCAGATTGCCGCGCTGCTCGTCCAGGGCGACGATGATCGAGTCGATGGGCTTTTCGTCGAAGAGGTTCGGCAGTTGCTTGGCGTAGCCGAGGATCGGGAAGCCGAGCAGGTCCTCGCGGTCGGTTTTCTGCTCGTCGATGACCCCGACCACGTCGTAGCCCGAATGGCTGTAGCGCAGCACGTCCTCGAGCACCGCCTGCGACGCGCGGCCCGTGCCCAACACCACGACGCGCTGGGTAAAACTGGATTCCTTGCTGAATTCGTTCCACAGGAAGCGGTACAAAATGGTGGCGAAGATCGAGAGCGGGGCGATCAGCGAAACCATGTAATCGCCGGCTTTGGCGGGCGGATAGAAATAATAGATGACGGTCAGAATGAGAATCACCGCAATGAAACTGCTGAGCAGATTGCTGAAAAACTCACGGAAGGAAATGTGCAGGGAGATCTCATAAATATCGAAATAATAAAAGCAGACCTTGATGACCACGAACATCACGAGAAACGAACCGATTTTCTGAGCCGAAAAAACCGGATACGCGTCGAGCAGATAGCGCAAATGCCCGGCCAGGCCGATGCACGCCAAAAGAATCAAATCCTGGAAAATGGTGAAGACAAAATTCCGACTGGCGTTTGAACGCATATTCTCCCACCGTTCGCCCCATCACGGCGTTTTATCCGGCAGCGATCATTTACCGTTGATCCTGTTGTAGAGTTTGTCTTTCTTCGCTAGAATCGTCAAGGAACTTATCGCGCTTTTTATTTCCCACTGGGAGGGGTTACGATGTCCCGAAAATTCCTTATTTTTACGTTATGCCTCGTTCTCCTCATGGGCCTTCTCGCCTGCTCCTCCGGTTCCGACAACAAAGCGTCGGGCCGCGAATTAGCCGATGACGACGACCAGCCGCCGCTCTCCGACGACGACAACGGCGGTGACGACGACGATAACGATAACGACGACAACGACAGCGGCGATGACGACAGCGGCGACGACGACAGCGGCGACGACGACAGCGGCGACGACGACGATGACGACGATGATGATGATGACGACGACGACAACGACGACAACGACGACAACGACACCACCCCGGGGACGCCGCCGACGGTGGAAATCGTCACTCCCGTGGACGGTCAGACCTATTACTCGCCGGAAGTCGAGGTCGAGATCGCGACGACCGACACCACCGAGTGGCACGTGCTGTTGGACGGCGTTTCCGCCGATTCGCGTCTCTTCTTTGACGACACCGACATCACCGGGACGCTGGACGGCCTGACGACCGGCTCGCACACCCTGGAAGTCACGGTATACAACGACGCGGGCGACGCCTACGACACGGTCGATTTCGATGTCGACATGACCGGCATCGCCTACCTGGATTTGAGCCTGTCCCATGCCTCGGCGCAGCTCTTGACCCCGGTCACCCGAACCGTGGTCGTATACGACGAGGAAGGTAACGACATCACCGACGACATGACGATCGATTACACCATCGATCCGGAAACCGGTTTCAACCAAAATGGCGACCTTTTCGAATTCACCGAGCCCGGCACCTACACCTTTGGCGCCAGTTGCGAATACAATGGCAAAACCCTGCTCGCCGACGATGAACGACACGTCGCCTACGACGCGATTCCCGACTCCATCACGCTCAACATGGCGACCAGCGTGGTGGCCGGCGGCATGGTGATCGCCAACGCCGCCGTCTTCAACCAATTCGACCAATTGCTCGTCAACTACCCGATTCAAATCACCGTCAACCCGACCGACGGCGTGATCATCAACGGCCGCCAGATCACCTTTACCGTCACCGGCGATTACACGGTCACGGTCAATCCGCTGAATTACCCCGCGATCACCGCCTCGCGCGTCGTCACCGTGCTTCCCGGCACGCCCGTTTCCCTCTCCCTGACGCTCGACGATTACGCGGTGAGCGCCGGCCAATTGGTGCATTACACCGTGACGGGCGAGGATTCGTACGGCAACCCGATCACCACCGGCTGGACGATCACCGTCAACCCGACGACCCGCGTCACGATCGACACGACCGCGCAGACGATCCGCTTCGATCAATCCGGCGCCTACACCGTTCGCGCCCAATACCTGACGCTCTACGACACGAAAACGGTCGCGGTGACCGACAACGTTCCGCCGACCATCACCTGGACCAGTCCGGCCCGCGGCACGTTCACCAACCAGCAAATGCAATTGCTGGCCGGAACGGTGACCGACGTCGGCGGCTCGGTGACCTACTTCGCCATCAACGGCAGCCAGGTCGCGCTGAACAACGGCCAGTTCAGCACCACGATCTACCTGCAACCGGGCCTGAATTTCTATGAGGCCTCGGCGACCGACAATTCCGGCAACATCGGTTACGCGGCCATCAGCATCCTCTACGGCGGCTACCTGACCAACGATTCCTGGGTGACCAACGCCCTGGGGTTGCACCTCTCCTACGACGGCGTGAAGCGGATCGAGGACGTCGCCGAGGATTATTTCGCCGAAAACATCGACCTGGAACAGTACATTTACGACAATCTCGAGATTCACCAGGTCTTCACGGTCGGCTCGGTCGATTGCTCCGTCGACCTGGTGCCGAATTCGGTTTCCTTCGATCCCATCGCGATCACCGTCACCCCGCAATCGGGCTACCTGAATCTCCTCGCGTCGATCGACAACCTCGCCGTTGCGGTCACTGCGACAATCAGTTGCGCCGATGACGGCGGCGCGAAAACCGTCTACAACGGCACGATGACCGCCGATTGGATCCGCGCCCAGGCACCGGCCTACGCCTCTGTCGTCGGCGGCGACCTGCAAGTGTCGCTCGGCGCAATCAACATCACCAAGCAGAATCTGGTCGTCACCCTCTCGGGCGTGGATCCGACGCTCGTGTCCATGATCGTCACCTCGATCTGGCCGTACCTCGAAACCTACGCCAACGGCATGGCCGACGACCTGGTCGGGGTGGTCAACGACACCTTGCAAAGCCTGGAACTGGAATACGACCTGCCGATCCTGGGCAAGACCTTCTCCTTCGCCGCCAATTTCTCCAGCGTCGCGATCAACTCCGGCGGCATCAAAATGTGGCTGACCGCGCAAACCACGGCCAATGCCTGGGATCCCAACACGCCGACTTTCTCGGGTTCCTACGCCACCGCGGGAACCGTGCCGACCTTTACCGGCACCTCGCCCAACGGCTTCGGCTACGAATTGGGCAGCGCCTTCGCCGACGACATCCTCAACCAGGCTCTCTACACCGTGTACCGCGCCGGCTTGCTGACCTTCGACCTCACCCAGGCGACGGCCCCGCAATACGGCTTCGAGTTCGACCTGACGGCCGGCGATCTGGAATTGTTCTTCCCCGGACTCAGCGACATCGCCGGTCCGGACGCGCCGATCGGCATCCAGTTGCGGCCGAAACTGCCGCCGATCCTCTCGCTCTCGCCCGCGAAAGACGCCGCGGTTGAACTGCAAATGGGCGAATTCTTCGTGAACCTGGTCGTGGATCCGGACGACGACCCGACCACGGCGCTGTCGATGATTCTGGCCGTCAAGGCGCCGGTCACGGTCGGCCCGAGCGAAGACGGCGATTCGTTGCATTTCACTTTCGGCAATCCGGATATCCTCCTGGACGTGACCGATTCGATGTTCGTGCTTCCCGAGGCCTTCCTCGAAACCTTCATGCCGGCGCTGGTCCAAATGTTGCTTCCGCTGGCCGGCCGGTTCCTGGAAGACTTCGCCATCCCCTCCTTCGAGGGATATTCCATCAGCATCAACGACATCGGCGTGATGGGTAACGCCGACGATTATCTCGGGGTTTTCGGCGACCTGGTGGTGGATGCGCAGGCGCAATGGCTGTTGCGGCAGAATCTGCGTTAACGGCCGGCGGGCCCATGGACGAGCGGAACGAATGAAAAAAATGAAGCACCGCCGCCACGCGGCCGTCTGGGCCGTCGCGGTATGGATCGCTTGCCTGCTGCCGGCCGGCTGGGCCGCCGCCGGCAATGAATATCCGACCGACAAAGCGCCGACCATCTACCTGGGAGCGCGTTACGACAACATCGGTTTCGTGGTCGTCACCGGCGATTTCAACGGCGACGGCCACACCGATTTGTTTTTCAGCGCTCCCGGCGACTGATACAAGAATCCGGCGTCCCGGGCGGACGTCCAGCGCGTTTACGGAGTCCTCGGCCCGCTTCCCAATTCCCTGGGAATCGTCGATCTGTCGGTCACCCCGACCGACGTGCAAGTGATCGGCCCGCCTTACTGCGGCGGGTTCGGCGGTTCGCTGGCCCTAGCCGATTTGAACGAGGACGGCTGCGACGACCTGATCGTCGGCGATTTTCTTTCGCAACCGGCCACGCAAATCTGGGCCGGGGAAGTCGGCGTCCTGTACGGCCGCACCGATCCCCCGGCGAATTGGGTGGTGGATTGGCGGGTCGAATCGCCGCCGTTGCGCATTTACGAAGACGTTTATTATCTGCAACTGGGCGCCGCGCTCGGCGTCGGCGATTTCGACGGCGACGGCCATCCCGACCTGGCGATCGGCACCGATTCGTACCTGGATCCCGGCGCCATTTATCTGCTGCGCGGCCCCTTCCCCGCCCCGGCTTCGCCGGCCGTGCGCGACCTGGCGACCGAACCCGCCGAGTGGCTGCTGCCCACGCCGGGCGGCGCGATGGACGGCTTCGGCACGACATTCGCCCTGGCCGATCTGGACGGCGACGGCCGGGACGATCTGGCGGCCGGCGCCCCCGATCAAACCAATGACGACTTGCAAGGCGCGACGTACGTTTATTTCGGCCGCGCCTTGGCGGCGACGGCCGGCAACCTGAGCCCCGATGTCTCGATTCTTTCCGGCGATGCCGACCGTTTCGTTCGCCTCGGCGCGTCGCTGGCGCTCGGCGATTACACCGGCGACGGTCTGCCGGATTTGCTCGTCGCCGATCCCTTTTTCGTCCATGAAGAAAAACACACCGGCCGCCTGTTTCTGCTCGACGGCACCCGCCTGGAGCCGGGCGCTTCCTTCGCGCTGCCGCAAGGCGCCGCCGACTGGACGCTGACCGGCGTCGGCGATTGGTGGTACGTCTTCGACCGCTTTGCGGTCACCCATACCGTGGGAGCGGCCGCCGGGCCGACCCTGCTCGTCGGCGCGACCAAGGCGACCTGGGACGAAATGCGTTACACCGGAGTGGTGTTGCGCGTCGACCGCGACCGGGTAGCCGATTTGGGACCGGACGTGTTGCTGGCGGACGTCGAACCCAACGCGATTTATTGCGGCGCCCGCGCTTACTTTTACCTGGGCAACTCCATCACGCCCGCCGATCTGACCGGCAACGGCATCCCCGACCTCGTGCTGGGCGCCTCGGGATCGCTGACCGGCGACGACCTGGGCGGCGTCGTGGCCGTCTATCCCGATCACTTGAACGACGTCATTCCCGACGACGATGACGATGACGATGACGATGACGACGATGACGACGACAACGATAACGACAACGACGATAACGACAACAATGACAACGACAATGACACCGCCCCGATCGATGACGATACCGCGCCGGAAACCGACGACGACTCGGCCCCGGCTCCCGGCGACGACGATTCCCCCGCCGGCGGGCCGAGTGACGACGGCGATGACGACGAAGGCGGCTGCGGCTGTTAACTGAAACGACGGCCGGCGCGGCGCAGCTCCCCGCCCAACCAATGACCTTTTCGGCCGGAATTGTTTCGGCCGGAATAGACTGCCGGACCACACCGAAGTAAGATGATACAAACCGTTACTCGGAGGTACCCTGATGTCTTTTCGACACTGGTTAATATCACTGTTGGCCCTCGCGTTTTTACTCGCGGCGCTCGGCGCGGCGGGAGCCGGCACGCCGCTGTACGATCCGGCCGCGAAAATCCGCATCCAGCGCGGGGCTCATGAATTGACGGCTTACCAGCAGGCGGAAACGGCGTTTTCGCCGTTGCGCCAGGCGGCCTTCCGCCACCGGATGGAACGCAAGGCGCCCAACCCGATCGAGATCAAGCACAGCCTGATCGCCTTCGACGCCGAAGAAGGCCCCGGCACCATCGACACGCAAACCACGGTGACCCTGGCGGCGACCGAGGACGGCGTGACCACCGGCGAGTTCGTCGTCACGGCGCTCGAAGATTTTTCGGTCACCGACAACGGAGGCATTCCGCTGACCGTCGAGGCGAACCCCTACTACGGCACCGTCGTCGTCACCTTCCCCGAAACGCTCGACGAGGGCGATGAACTGGTGCTCGTGTTTCACAACGCGGGAACGCCCGACTGCGAGCCGGACGACTTCTTCGGCATGGTCTTCTGCCGGGTTTCCGACGACATCGTCTTTTTCGCCGGCCTGGATTGGGTGCCGTCGAAGGCCGCTTACACCCTCGAGGATTACTACGGCCACCAGACGACCGATCTGGACATCACCACGCCGCCGGACTACCTCGCGGTGTCCACTTCCGATCCGGCCGGGGTGGACGACGAGGGCGATCACCTGGTGCAGCATTTCGTCGGCCACTTCGACGAATCCTACGCCGGCTTCGCCTACGCCAAGTATGAAACCTTCACCCACGCGACTGCCGCCGGGCAACCGGTCACGACCTATCTGCACACCGGCACGACCTCGTTCGGGCAGCCCTGGGCGGATACCGGCGCGGCGATCATCGATTATTTCGCCGGCATCTTTTCCCCCTACGTTTACAACAAGCACGATCTGGTGCAGACGATCAACGAACTGGGCGGCGGCGTCGGGCCCCAATCGCTGAGTTTTTATTACGCCGACGCGCTGATCACCGACCCGGCTTATATGTTTTCCGAGAGCATCTTCTCGCACGAAATCGCCCACTCCTGGTGGGGCAACATGATCCGCTACGGCGACGAGGATTCGCCCTGGCTCAACGAGGGCATCGCCGAATATTCCTCGCGCCGCTACGGCTACCAGGTCTGGCCGTCCTACTACCAGGATTACCTCTACGAGTTCTACTTCAATTACTTCCGCTATGCGGTCGACCCGTCGCAGGAAGTGCCGATGAGCAGCGATGCCATCTTCGCGGTCGATTCGATGATCTACCAGGCGCTGACCTACTGGAAAGGCGCCCACGTGCTGCGGATGCTCGAATCCTGGCTCGGCGACGAGGACTTCCTCGCCGGCATGGCCGACTATGCGCAAACGTACACCTGGGAAAACAACGCGGAACTGACGACCGTAGATAAGTACCGCGCCAAGCTCGAAGCCACCAGCGGCCTGGATCTGCAGGGCTTCTTCGACCAGTGGGTCTACGGCAAGGGTTACCCCGTCTACCGCTGGGCCGCCGAGTTCGGCCAGGACGGCGCGCAATATACCGCCCGCCTCCGCGTCGAGCAGATTCAGGAATCCGGCGCCTTTTTCGATCTGCCCGTCCAGGCGTCGCTCTGGATCGGCGAGGAAGACGAGCCGCGCACCGTCTCGCTGGAATTCACCGCCGGCGTCGCCGACCAGACCTTCACCTTCGACGCCGAGCCGCGCGGCGCGCGCGTCGACGGCGAGGCGCGCATCTGGGGCGACAAGATCGCCGCGCTGACCGGCGACGTGGACGCCAGCAACGAGGTCGACGGGCTCGATTTGATTTACGTCGCCTGGTCGCAGGGCGGCCTGTTCAACGATTACGACCATTACAATTACCTGCCCGAGGCGGATTTCGACCGCGATTTCACGGTCGACCAAACCGACCTGGACGCGCTGCACGCCAACTTCGGCAAGAGGGGAACGATCGATGAATAAGCTGTTTCGACTGCTCGCTATCGCGTTGTTGCTGCTGGCGGCGGCGTCCGCCGGCTGCCAGAAAAGCGGCGATGACGACGACAATCAGAACAACGACGACGACAACACCCCGTTCCAGGCCAAGCAGATCACCTTCACCCCGGCCGGTTCCGCCCAGGCGGGCGACATCTGGCTGGAAATGGAAAACGCCGATCCGGCCCAAAACGCCTTCACCCTGCGACTGATGGGCAACGGCCTGACCGACGTTTACGGCGTCGCCGGCCGGCTGACCTTCGATCGCGCGATCGGCGCGCTCAACTCCGCCGCGCCCAAGGATGCCTTGGGCTCCGGCGGCGCGACCGTCGCCACCGAGGCGGCCGCCAACGACGCCGGCGGCGTCTTCGGCTTCAGCCGCCAGGGCCTGGTCGCGGGCGTCGCCTTCGCCGAACCGGTCGTCATCGGCACGCTCGAATTCAACGCGCTCAAGGCCGGGAAAACGGACATCGCCTTCACCGAAAACAAATCGCGGGTGATGAATCCGGATCTCGAGGTCGTCGAGGTGGCGCACTGGCTCGGCGGAACGCTAACGGTGGAGTAAAGGGCTAGGACCAAATCAAAAGGGCGGCCCGACGGCCGTCCTTTTTGCATGATTCAACCGTCGATAGTCCATGAGCGATGCGCTTTACTCCGCGTCGGCCGCGACGAGAAAATTAGTTGGCCATGCGCCGGTAATCGTAGCAAAGGAGTAAAGAGGAATTAGTTCGGTTCCTTTGATTAGATAGACAACATCCTCGGTAGTTTCTTTCGCGATGCCCCCGCCGCCAGGGGCAAAGGCGATACTAAACAGTCGAGGCCAATCGGGATCAATTATTTCTCCATCTTTCCCAAGCACCAAGGTTTTTGGATCGTCGCTCCAAGCATCACAGTTTAATGTGACGAAGTCATCATTGATCCGGTCCAACACGGCCGACCGGAACGCGTATTGCTCAAACCGCTCGTCCCGAATCCAAGTGGCGTTTTCGTAGCGGTAGAGCGTCAAATTCATATCGTCGCCTTCCCAAGTGCCCCAGACGGCATAGGCCGTTTCCGGTCCGGACAAAATCGCGCTGATCAATTCGTCCTCCCCGGGAGGGAAATCGTTCACTACCGTTGCCGTTGATCCATCGAAAAACGTCATCGTGTCGCTATTGTCATTAAAAAGCAGACAACTGTTCTTGGCGCGGCATTGCAACATCGTGCCGATATCAAAAGAAGCCAAGGGAGCCCCCCAGGATTCGCCGTCGAAAAAATACAAGGAGGGCGGCCGGCCGGAGAGCGCATAGCCCGTGCCGTCGGCAAAGCGTTGGGGCGCGATGGACAAGGCAGGCTCCGCGCCCGCCGCCACCGGCGGCTGTGGTTCAAATTCGCCCCACGAACCGTTGTCGAGATGATACAGCGTGGTCTCACCGGCCGCCCAGCCGATTTGCGCCGAACCGAGAGAGCCGGAAGCGAAAATCTGTGTGTCGGGGATTATCTGCTTGATGGCGGTTTCATTTTCAACGCGATAGAAATCGATCCACTCCTCGTACATGTTGGTGCTGACCGCGAACCAACCGACGATCGGTTTCACGTGGTCCGGCCAGTGCCCGGCCGAACTGTCGTCGTCATCATCGTCATTGTCGTTATCATCATTATTATCGTCGTCATCATTGTCGTTGTCGTCGTCATCGTCATCGTCATTGACGGCATCGTTGTCATCATCGTCGCCACCGGCACAGCCAATGACGGAAAGCAACAAACAGAAAAGAACTCCAGCCGATATCCGAAACAACGTTCGACACATTGACGAAATCATCTCTGCGGGATGATACGATCGATAAAGGAGGTGTGAAATGCCAAGACAATCAACCATCTTATTGATATTCATCCTAAATATCTCCTTTCTCTAAGATAAAGAACAGATGAAAATATTCTAGAATTCCCAATTCATTATTGTCAAGAATATTTTCAAAATGATCTTCCGGTGAATGGTTTCGATTTGCCGGCGGGTTAATCGTTTAACGCATAGTCAAAAGGGCGGCCCGGCGGCCGCCCTTTTTCATCGGGGCAATTCTAAATTACTTCGCGTACCAGGTGGTCACGGCCGGGGTGTCTTTCAGGAAGATACCCAGCGCTTCGAGCTCCTGGCGGATTTCGTCGGCCTTGGCGTAGTCCTTGGCGGCGCGGGCCGCGTTGCGGTCGGCCAGCTTCGCGTCGACGTCGGCCAGGGTCAGGTGATGGCGCGCCAGCGCCTGCTCGGCGCACCGCTTGCGGTATTCGACCGGCGGCGCGATCGGGAAGCCCAGCACCTGCTTGAGGTCGTCAAACAGCTTTTTCGCCACGGTCAGCAGCATGGCGCCGCCCGGCGCGGCCTTCAGCTTGCCCTTCACGGCGATGGTGTTGATCAGCGTCACCAGCTCGAACAGGCTGCCCAGGGCGCGCGGCGTATTGAAGTCGTCGTCCATCGCCTGCTCGAACGATTCGCGAATCTTCGCCAGCACCGGCAATTGCTCGGCCTGCAGGGGAGTCATTTGGTCCGCCGCCGGCTCGACCGGCGCGGCCAGGTTGCTTTCCAGCGCTTCCCACGCGGTGTACACGCGGTCGACCGCCTCGCGCGCTTCCTGCAAGGCGCCGTCGTAGTAGTCGAGCGGATTGCGGTAGTGCACGGTCAGCAGCAGGAAGCGCAAAATCTCCGGCGGCACCGCCTGCAACACGTCGCGGATGGTGAAGAAGTTGCCCAGGCTCTTGGACATCTTCTCGTGATTCACCTGCACGAAACCGTTGTGGATCCAGTATTTGACGAACGGCTTGCCGGTGGCCCCCTCCGACTGGGCGATCTCGTTTTCGTGGTGCGGAAACACCAGATCCTGGCCGCCGCCGTGAATGTCGAAGGTGTCGCCGAGGTGATGGCCGCTCATCGCCGAGCATTCGATGTGCCAGCCGGGCCGGCCTTCGCCCCACGGGCTGGGCCAGGCGGGTTCGCCCGGTTTCGAGGCCTTCCAAAGGGCGAAATCCAGGGGGTCCTTTTTCGACTCGTCGACCTCGACACGCGCGCCGGACTGCATCTCGTCGATGTCGCGGCGCGACAGTCTGCCGTAGTTTTTAAACTTGCGGACGGCGAAATAGACGTTGCCCTTTTTCTCGTAGGCCAGGCCGTTTTTCACCAGCTTGTCGACCAGCGCCACGATCTGGGCGATGTGCTCGGTGGCCCGCGGCTCGACGGTCGGCCGCTGGATGTTCAAGGAGTCCATGTCGACGTAAAATTCGTCGATGTACCGCTGCGCCAGTTCCTTCGTGCCGACGCCGCGCTCGTTGGCCCGGTTGATGATCTTGTCGTCCACGTCGGTGAAGTTGCGGACGTAGGTCACGTCCAGGCCTTTGAAACGTAGGTAGCGAAAGACGACGTCGAACACCACCTGGCTGCGCGCGTGGCCGATGTGGCAGTGGTCGTAGACGGTCACCCCGCACACGTACATGCCCACCTTGCCGGGCGTGAGCGGCACGAACTCTTCCTTCGCCCGACTGAGGGTGTTGTAAACCATCAGCGGCATCGTCGGCTCCTTTCCCGGGCAGAAAGTTGAAAAAGGCCGAAACGGCCTTTTTCAACTTTGCTGTCGGTCGGCTGATCGGGAGCGATCAGCTTTTTCCTTGCAGCAACTGGTCGATGATCTGCTTGAAGGTATCCTTGTCGCGGGCGCCGCGCACCATCCGGCCGTTGATGAACACCGTCGGGGTGCCGCGGACTTCCATCTTGTCGCCCATCGCGTTTTCGGCTTCGATTGCTTTTTTGGCCGCGTCGCTTTCCATGTCTTTCTTCAGCTTGCCGAGGTTCAATCCCAACGCCTTGGCTTTGGGCGTAATGACCTTTTCAAACGCTTCTTCCTGGGGAATCTTGGTCCATTCGGACTGGGTTTTGAACAGTTCCTCGGCGAATTCCCAGAATTTGCCCTGCTGGCCGGCGGCCCAGGCGGCGCGGTGATACCAGGCGGCGCGTTCGCCGTGGATCAGGCGGGTCTGGAACACGACGCGGATTTTGTCGCCGTATTCTTTCATCAGGTCTTCGATCACGGGGTCCAGGCGGCCGCAGAAGGGGCACATCAACTCGGTGAACATCACCAGCGTGACGGGCGCGTCTTTCTTGCCCTTGGTGAAGGCGTTGGGCGTGAATTCGACGTTCTTCACGTCCTTCATGATGTCTTCCAGGGTCGGCTGCTGCGGTTTCTGGGCGGCCTGCATGTTGCCGCTCGAGACGCCGCGGGCCAGCGCCATGATCTTCTGGAACGATTCCTTGGGCAGATCGCCCTTCTTTTCCAGGTTCTTAATGATTTCCTTGGCGATTTCGGGGCTTGAAGCCGCGCCGGCCAGGGCGATCGCCTGTTGCGTCTCGTCCAATTGTTTGAATTCGGCGTTTTCCTTCGCCGCCATGCTCATCTTGCTCGTCGGAATCAGGTTGGTGAACCGGCCCAGCGAGAACCCGAGAAAGAGCACGCTGAACACGAACAATACCACCAGGATTTTCTTAGCCACGTTAGGACCCCCTGTTTTGAAACGAATTTAGAACCTACAAAACATACCGACCGCGCCGCCTTTGTCAAGCTTCACTGGATATAGCCGGAGCCGACCAGCATGTAGTTGAACCGCGCCGCGACCGTCAATTCCTTCTCGGGCCAGTTGGCCGGAATCGGGTTGAAATGCGCCTCCCGAACCGCCTTCACCGCGTATTGATCCAGCAATCGGTAGCCGCTCGTCTCCAGAATCCGGGCTTCGGACACCTCGCCGCTCCGTTGCACGGTGAATTTCAGCAGGCACGAACCCTGTTCGCCCCGCCGCTGCGAATCCTGGGGATAAACCCAGGCCAGGTAGATTTTCTCGCGCATGTGGCTGAAGTACCCCATGTACTTCAGCTCTTTCGTCGAAATCGACAGCACCTTGCCGGGATCGCCGACGTTGGGATTGTACGGATTGATGCCGTCCTCGCCGCCGCCGCCGCCCCGCGGCGCCTGCATTCCCGTCTTGGCGAGCATCTGATCGAGGTTGGTCGGCGGCTTGCCTTTTTCGATCCGTTCGCCCGAGGGATCGAAGGCTTTGTTATCGGGTTTTTCGCCGACTCCTTCGCCGACTTTGGGCATCGGCGGCATGCGGCCGCCGCTCTGACTGGGCCGACCCGCTCCCTGACCGGGACCGCGCGGCCCGACGTCGCGTTCGATTTCGTTGATCGGTTTGTCGGCCAGGTGCGTCGGCCGCTCGGCCTCGTGGTTCTGGAACCCGTAGGCATCGGCCTTGGTCGGGGCTTTTTCGCTCGGCTGTTCTTTTTGAAACAACATCCGGTCGGGCTTCTGTTCCTGCCGCGCCAGTTCCTCGAGCGCCTTCGCGTCGGCCTGGGACAGGTCGAAATCGATCGTCTCGTCTCCCTTGCCGCGGGGCGATAAGTCCACGATTCCCGAGAAGAAAACCGCGATGATGATCAGGTGGACGAGGATCGACAGACCGACGCTGACGCCGATGATCCAGCGGTCCTTGTACTCCCGCATCTGGTCGCGCCAGGAATTTTGCAGAAACCCCTCCTTCGGAAAGTCTAAACTTTCTGATTTCTCTATACGTCATCGTCCGTTCCGGCGCAATAGAACGCACGCGGACATGGAACATTTGATCCCGCGGATCCGGCTTTTGTTCAGAGAAAAATGGAATGGCGAGGAAATTTTGCCGGGGTCTAGTCGCCGGAGGCCGGCGCCACGGGCCGCGCCAGCCAGGCGTTCCAGGTGGCGAGCGCCGACTTCGGCTGCCAGGCGAAATCCAGCATGCCCATCGCGCCCCAACCCAGCCAGGCCGGCAACAGATCCGTTTCCCAGACCGCTTCGTAAAGAATGCACCAGAGGCCGTCGGCGTCGCAGGGACAATGCCCTTGCACGGCCGACGGCAGAAAATCGCGCAGCGACCACCAGCAAACGAGGTCCGAATCGAGTTGCTGCGCCTGGTCGAACAGATACTCGAGGTAGTGAATCTGATCCGCGTCGCCGTAGTCGAACAGGGTCAGGCATTCGCTGTCGTAATCGGGGTACGGAAAAGTGATCAGCTTGTTCGGATAACCCGTTTCGCCGAAAACGATCCGGTCGCCGGTGGCGGCCGTGACGGCGCTGAAAATATCGTCCGGCAATTCGTCGAGGGCGTACTGCATGATGAACGGATAGATGCTGACGCCGAAGCGGTCGCGCCGCAGATCGGCGATCTTGTCCAGGTTCTCGTGCAGGCAGGAGGCGTCGCCCAGCGCGCACGAGCCGCCTTCCTCGTAGCCCCACATCAGTTCCATCACGTAGGTTTGAAAGACGGGCCGGTCCGGCGCGGCGGCTTTTTCCTGGTCGTACACGTCATTGAGCAGCGCCAGCGTCGCCGCGTACTGGTCCGGGCAGTTCCAGTCGTACATGTTCAGTTCGATGGCGATCGCCAGGTAATCGGGCAGGAAAAAATCGGCCATCCAGCGCACGTAAGCCAGGTAGGCCTGGCGGATCGTCGCCGCGTTCGGGCCGGCGGCGAAATCGTAGCAGCCGGGCGTCGGATAATCCTCGATCATCAATTCGCCGTCCTGCTCGTAGGCGATCTTGCTCAATCCGTCGCGCATTCCCGACAGCGGCGTGACGCTTAAAAAGATCCCCACGCCCAAATCGTCGGCCTGTTGGCGATAACCGGCCATTTTCTCGACCCACAGCGGCGGCGGCTCCTCGCCGGCGGCGAATTCCGTCCAGGGGATGCCGAAGAATTCCATTTGCAGCGAAGCGAGGTCGAGCTTGCCCTCGAGGCCCGAGAAATCCAGGTCGTCCTCGATGGAATACGGCGAGAATTTGTATTGATATCCCATCGCCGTCAGGTAAAAGGAACGCGGCGAGGCATCGTCGTCGTTGTCGTTGTTGTCGTTGTTGTCGTCGTCGTCTTGAGCCTGCCCCGGACTCGATTCGGAGTCATCGTCGCCCTGGCAGGCGATCGCCGAAACCATCAGCAGCGCCAGAATGAAGAGAATTGCCTGTCGCATCGATTTCCGCCTTGCTCACGCCAGATCGCGATAATTGCCCAATCGCAACCCGGAGGCCCAGACCAACTCCACTACCGCCGGGTCGCACAATGCCGCCAGCTCCGTCTCCCAATGATAATTCCAAACGAGGTTTTGGCGCATCGCCGGATCGAAATCCGCCGGATGCGTCATCAACTCATGGGAACCGGCGGTGATGTTCCTCAGAATAGCCAGCAGGTTTTCGCGGTGCAAATCGCCCGAGCAGGCCAGGCCCCAGAACCGATCCGGCCGCGATAAACCGGCGAACGCCGGACGCGCCAGCCGCGCCATCGCCGCGATGCCCGCCGCCTTGAGCCATTCGCCCGGCGAGCGGCTCGGACCGCCCAGGCCGGGCAGGCGAACCTTGCCGATGCCGTACCGCCGGGCCAACTCGGCGAGAATACCGCGCAGCGCCGGCAGAACGTGCAAATGCTGGTGGCCGTCGAGGTGCGTGACGGTCAACCCGGCGGCCAGCGCTCGCTCGATCTGCGCGCTCCATTCCGCGACGATCTCCGCCCGCGGAATCCGCCCGGCGGCCAGCCGGGCGATCAGTTTTCCCGGCCCGTCTGCGAAGGAATCGCCGCCGGCGCAAAGCCCCGGCAAACGTTCCGGCGGCAGGACGGGCCGGACCTGCGTCAACGCCAGGTGCACGCCGACGCCCAGCGCCGCGCGGGATTTCGCGATCGCCACCGCCTCCGCGAACACCGCGCCGCCGGCGAGCAGCGAGGCCGAGCGCACAATGCCGCGATCGAAGGCCTGCGTCACGCCCCGGTTCGTCCCGGCGGCCAGGCCGAAATCGTCGGCGTTGACGATCAACAACGGCTGTTCAGCCAAGCGCGGCCCTCCCTTCGGTCAGCGGACTAGTTCGACGCGGCCGATTTTGCCGCCAGAAAACCGCCATTTCGCGCAAAACGCGCCGGATGATCGCCAGCGAGGCCAGCGTGGAACGGCCGCCGCGCCGCGAGTGATATTGGACCGGAATCTCGCGGATGCGACAACCCATCCGCTGCAAGCGGTAGAGAATCTCCGCGTCGATGAACGATCCGGTCGATTGCAGTTCGAGTTTCCGCAAGTCCCGCCGGCGAAACAGTTTGAAGCTGAAATTGACATCGCGAAACTTCATCTTCAACAGCAGCCGCAAGATCAAGCGGTATCCCCAGGTAAAAAGTTTGCGCCGCAACGCTTCCCGATCGCGGTTCAGGCGGTAGCCGATGACCACGTCGCAGCGATCGGTCAGCGCCAACGCGCGATCGATGTCCTCGTAATCGATCGGGCAATCGCCGTCGGTATAAAAAACATATTCCTTCGTCGCCGCCGCGAGCCCGGCCTTGAGCGCGCCGGCGTAGCGCGTGTTGCGCGGCATCGTCACGATCTTCACCCGCCGGTCGTACGCTTGCCAGGAACGCGCCTTGACGGGCGTCTGGTCGGTGCTGGCGTCGTCCACCGCGATAATTTCAAAATCGGCAAACCGCGCCCGCAGGTATGCCAGCGCGGCGTTGAGGGAGGCGTCGATGTTGTCCTCCTCGTTGTAAAAGGGAATCACCACGGACAAACAAGACTTCAATGGTTTGGCAATCAGTTGCATGATTTCACTCCAATCATTTCATTCCATCCAGGCGTTGAAACAAAAATGGCGCCAACTTTGATCCGGCGCCTCGGCCAGAAACGAAATTTCCGCCTCCTTTCCCCGCCACCGCGGCGGAATCGATACCTCGAAATCACGCCATCCGCCCCGATTGGCGGCCGTGACGCGGTAAATCTCCTCGCCGCCGACGCGGATCGAGAAATCGACCGAACCCTTTTTCATCTTCACGGCCAGGTCGGTGAAGCCGAAGTAGCCGCGCAGCCGCGCGCGCACCGGCAACGGGCCGTACACCAGGTGGCGTTTTGCGCCGGTCAGCGGGTGCAGCCAGATCGCCGGACGCAAATCCCGGCCGCTCTTTTGCCGGGTCAATGCCGCCGCGTCCCACAGGTCGGCACTGCAATAAAGGCGGCGGTACAGCACCCCCTCGGCGAAAAAGCCCTTTTCCTCGTTGCGCAGCCAGCGAAACGACTCGTCCGGTCCGGCGCACGCGGCGCGGTTGCCATCCGGCGTCTCGACGAAAACGCGCGCCTCGTCGAATCGTTCGCGAAAAGCGTACGGTTCCGCCTCCCGAACCTTCAGCGTTTGCGGACTCCGCGCGATCACCGCCGCTACCGCCACCGGGAATTTCGCCTTGCCGAACGGACCGACCCGAATCGTCACCGGACGCCGCTCGCCCGCGAAGGCGCTCGTGTCCACCTCGGTCCGACGCCAACCGGGGGCGTATTTGAGCGGCGCGGCAAACAAAACCTCATCCCCGACGAGAAATTCCACTTGCGGGATGTCATGCGGCTGAAAAAGCGCCTGGAAGGCCGAATCGACGATGCCGAAAGCCAACCGGACGCTCTCGCCGAGCAAGAGATCGTCGAAAGTCGCCGCGACGCCGCCGGCCCGGCCTGGTTCGAAAACCAGCGCCCGGCGATATTCGCCCAGGCTACGAACGTTGCCGGCGCCGACCGAAGCGCCCTGCGACGAACGGTATCCTTCATGGATCGAGGTGCTGGCCTGAAGCACGCCGATCCAATTGGTGGCATTGACCGGTTTGGAATCGGACTTGCTCGAGGAGACCCGGGCCTCGATCAGGCGATCGACGAGATTTTCCTCGGCGGGTTGCGACGGTTGAAAGTTCAGACCTTCGCCTTCCGCCGGCCGCGCGAAGGCCGGCCGTCCCAGGTCGTCGAACGTCACCGGAACCACGTCGCAGCGCGGCGGCTCGCCGGCGGGAAAACGCAGCCGCACGACGAATCCGCGGCTGCTCGCCCAACCGTTGCCGACCGGCGGCGTCAGAAAAACGCCCGGCGAATGAAGAATCAGGCCGTTTCGGTAGGTTTCGATCTCCCGCGCCACGCGGCCGCCCGCGCCGACGACGACATCCGCCCCCAGGTCGATCGCCCGCCGGGCCAGCATCTGATCCTCGCGCCCGACACACCGGTCGTGATTGATTTTCTGCGGCAGCAAAACCAGCAAACGGTCGCCGTCGCCGGCCTGTTGCCGGGCCTCGCGCACCGCTTGTTCCAGGTCGGCGAGCCCCGCTTCTTTTTTGCGGCGATGGTGCGGCTTCTCCAGCGAAACGGCCTGCCCGAGGTTGAGCACCACCAGCCGGCGATCGCGTAGCGGCAAAATACCCGGCTTGGCCTTGGCCAGTTCGGCGGCGGCCGGAAACGCCTGCAAACCGGCGGCGTCGAACGGCACCCGCGGATCGCCTTCGGGATTGCGGATCGGCAACAACGCCACCGCGTCGATCCCCGCTTGTTTGAGTCGCCCGAGCACCGCGACGTTCGTTTCCCGCGCCGGGAGAGCGGGATGTCCGAACAACCGCCGCACCCAGTTGTCGCGCCCCGGAGCGAGGCTTTCGTAAAGCGCCAGGGTCAGGTCGGCCTGCCGCAGCAATCCCTGGAGGCGCGCGAACGGATCCTGCCAGGTGCGATCGTCCTGCCACGGATAACCGCCCGAACCGATCACCCCGGTCAGCAACAGCGAGGGATCGTCCGTCGGCGGCAAGTCGAATGAACGCGGCAAGTCGCTTTGCAGGACCCGGACTTCGACCTTTTCCCGCACCTTGGTCGTGAAAAATTCCTGTGGGTGGACGTGGCTTTTCAGGTGGGCGTTGATCGCGCCGAAATAGCGACCCGGCCCGGCTACCAGGAAGGTCCGTTGGCCGCGCGCCAGAACCCGATCCAGTTCGTCCGGCGACGAAATATCCACCGCGTCCGGGTCGCCGCCGTATCCGGCGAAGGTCCATTTGAAAAAATCGGGAAAAACCGCCGTCGGCTCGCCGGGCGCACGGCGATCGCGGATGTACTCGCCGGCCGCGCGCCAATCGGTGGACGGCGTGAAGTGCCGCTCCGCCGCCGCCAGGGTCGGCAGCGCGACCAGCAACGCGAGCGGCGCCCAGCCCCAAATCGCCCGCAGCCGCGCGGCCGGCATGGCGAGGCAGGCGGCGATGATCGGCAACAAAAAGCAGACGTATCGCGTATCGACCGGATGGGAGAAACTGAGCCCCCACAAACCCCCGATGACCGGGAGAATCAGGCAGCCGCCGACCAGCAAGCCGCGTTTTTTCCAGACGATCAGCCCCGCCAGCACCAGCGCCCCGAAAAGCCCGAACAGCCACGGCGAACTCATCTCGTTGGCGAAAAACAATTCCCGCGACAGGCTTCTGAAAAACAGGTCGGGCCGCGGCGACAGGCCGGGAAACGCCTGATGACGATTCGCGGTGAAACCCAGCACCCGGCTCAGCCGCCAAAGCTGCGGCAGAATGGCGACCAGACCCGCCGCGCCCGCCACCGCCAGCCGCGCCCAGCCCCGCCAATCGCGCCACTGCCGCGCTTGCACGACGACCAGCAACCCGGCCAGGGCGCCGGCGAACAACAGAAAAAACAGGTGCGTGTAAACGCCGGCCACCGCGCCCAGGACGATACCGGCCAGGTAGCGCCGCCGCGGAGTCACCGTCAGGTAAAGCTGGGCTTGGTACAGGCACCAGGCCGCCAAACCAATCACCAGGCCGTACATCCGCGCCTGGCGGGCCAGCTCGAGCGTCAGGGGATTGATCGTCAGAAACAACGCCGCCAGCAATCCCGCGGTCCGGCCGGCTTCGCGCCGCACCATCAGATAAAGCAGCAGCGCCGCCAGGGCGACGAACGTCGCCGCGGGCAGCCGCCAGACGAACACCGAGGTTTCATCCAGGCGATGGGCGGCATTGAGCAGGATGTAGCCGAGCGGCGATTGGTCGGCCGGCAGGTTGAACTTGCCGTTCGTATACAAATTGCGGGCAAGACCCAGATCCTGCGCTTCCATGCCGTAGATTTCATGGCTGGTCAGGCCGGCGCAAATGGCGATTTCCGCCGCCAGCAACACCAAAAGCGCGATCCGTTTTTCCCAACGAGCCCGTTCATCCATGTGCCGCTACTCCCATTGGTTCGGCCTGGACGTACCGCTTGCTTCCGAAGTTCGCTGGAATGCTGAATGGCTTTAGTTGGAAGGAGGAACCTTTTACACTCGCCGCGCGATGCGCGCCTCTCCACTGATTTTCAGAATAACAAAGTTTGAAAGGCCTGTAAAGGATTTATTCTTTAAAAAATCAGCAACCGCAGCCGCCGGCGTCGTCGTTGTCGCCGTCGTCGCTCGGTCCGCCGCCCGCATCGTCGTCGTTGTCGTCGTCGTTGTCATCGTTATCGTCGTTATCGTCATTGTCATCGTTGTCATCGTTGTCGTCATCGGCGGTTTCCTCGATGAGCACACAGATCTCGTTGCTGGCGAGGGCGCCGGTCTTGGCGGTCACGCACAGTTCGCCGGGGGCCAGCGCGCGCAATTCGCCGTAGTCGATTGCGGCCAGCGCCGGATCGCTCAACTCGTACTCCACCCAGCCGGTGACTTCCTCGGCGTTCCCGCTGGGATAAATTCCGTCCGTGGTCAATTGCAGGGTATCGCCCACGGCCAGCACCGCCGCCGGGGACGTCAGCTCCAACTCGGCGAGGCGGCCGAGCAGGGGATTTTTCCAGGCCTGGAACCAATAGCGATATTGGGTGAACGGGCGGTCCGGCGCGGCGTTTTCCAAAACGATCTCCAGCCGGCGCTCGCCGTGGGTCAGCGCGGGCGGCAGGTCGAACACCGCGTCGCGCCACCGCTTGAAGGTGTTGCGTTCGCTGGTGCGCCAGAGGCCGGCGTCCCGGCCGTTCACCCAGACGCGCACCACTTCGCGGCCCCGGCTTTGATCGAGACGGCGCACCAGGCGCACGCCGTCATTGAACGGATTGACCGCGAACGAAAGGCTCGCTTCGCCCGCGGTGCGGTAGCCGCCGTCGAAAATCCCCACCAAATCGGAGTCGCCCTCGTAAAAATAAAAATCCGGGCCGACCGCCTCGTCGCCGACACCGGAATATTGGAAGCGCGCTTCGTCGCCGGCGTCGCCGACATCGAATTCGTCGATCGGCACCAACGCCGGTTCGTCGTCGCGGTACACGAACGCCACGGTGCGGTATTCCTCGTCGGTGGCGGTATCGAGCGCGTCGTGCTCGATAGAGAAGCGGACGCCGTCGTAAAAATCCAGGCTGTCGCCGAGGTGCAGGCGGTACATGGCCGCCGTGGTCCAGACCCCGTCGTTGCGCAGCAGCGGGTGGCCATGCGTCGGCAGCAAAAACGTGCCTTGATTGAAATACCAGCCGCCGTTGTAGTAATCCTCGGTGCCGGTTCCCTGGATCGTCGGCGTGCGCAAGCCGTCCGGGTAGAAGCGCTCGTCGCCTTCCAGAAATCCCAGGCCGCTCAGTCCGGCCGAGACTTGCAACACCCCGACGATCCGCCCCTGCCCGCTCGTTTCGACGAACACGTGATCGCGGCCGTAAACCGTCGGTACCGAATCGGAAGCGACGGCGGCGAAGCGGCCGGCGTGGTCGTCGGGCGGCGTTGCGGTATGGCCGACCACCGAGTGAAACGCATAAGCGATCGCGCCGTCGTTGGCCAGACGGATCGACGCGGCGGAAAAATACGGCATGGGAAAGAAGCAATACAGCGTGTCGTCCAGCCGGCCGATGAGCAGGGAACCGCTCGGCGCGTCGACGGCCGTGCCGAAGAACCGCCCCAGCGGCAGGTCGACGGCGGGCGCGGCGGCGGCGTCGAAACGGATCACCAGGCGCACGTCGGCCAGCGCGTCCGCGGTCAGCGCCGCCGGGGTCAATTCGAGGCTGGCCACCTGGCCGGACCCGGCATCGACAAAGATTTCGTTTTCATCGCCGGGTTGTATCTCGAGATCGGCGGTGTCGTACGACACGCCGTCGGTGTCCTTGGGATCGCGGCCGGCATTGGCGGGATCGTAAATCGAGCGGGCCGCGGCGTCGTCCTCCGACCCGGTGAACGCGGCCACCGCGACGTCGGCGCGGTAGGAGTGCGCGGTAAAGTTGTAGAAAAACGGATAGCCGGTCGTGGCGATCACCAACCGTTTCCGGTAGCAAATCGGTACGTACGAAACGAAGCCGCCGCTGGACGCCACGTCATCCCAGACCAGCGGCGGGGTGAACGGCGCGGCCGTCCCGGCGAAAAAATCATCCAGATCGGCGTCGACGGCCGGCATCGCCGCCTCGTCCACGAAAATCTGCAGCCGCGCGGCGGGGTTCAGCAGCGTGAACCACATCCGGTACACGCAGCCCGGCCCCTCGGCGTCGTACAGCACGTGCTTGCCGTCCTCGTAATAGAGCCGCGAGAAAAGGCCGGCGAAACCGTCCTCGTTCAGGCCGGTGCGATCGTGGCTGGATTCGCCGAAGACCTGCGTGCCCGGCGCCGTCACCGGCAGGTTCCACAAATCCGTCATCCGCGCCAAACCGGTCGCCTGCGGCCAGGCCGCCGCCGGAACCGCCAGCGTCAGGCAAAGCGCCAACCAAACCAGCCGCTGCATGAGTCTCCCCTCCTCATTCGGCGTTCTCGGGCTGTCGGATCGATCGTCGTCGCCGCTTCGGTTCGGCAATCGGCTTTTTATTTATTTTTACCCTTATCCCGGCTCTCGCCGCCGAACCGGTACGAGGTCGCCAGGATCACGTTGATCGTCTGCACGTCCAGATCGACGGTCGCGCCTTCCGTCGCGATGGCGCCGTTTTTCTCGATGATCCGGGCGATCGAGGTGTCGCCCCGGCCCCAGGCGTAATTCAACCCGAGGCTGAAGCTCGTCTGTTTTTCCTCGTAACCGCCGGTCAGGGTCAGGCCGTAGGTGTCGATGCCCTCGTCGCGGTAGGGCGAAAAATTGGTGTAGAACCCGGCGCGCAGGGGAAAGCGCTTCGCCGCCACGTATTCGAGGCCGATGTTGCCGTTGACGACCTGCCGCAGTTCGACGTCCTCGGCCACCTCGTCCTTATCGGCATCGCGGAATTTCGCCGCGCCGTGATACTTCACGTCGGCGGACGCGGCCCAGGAAAGCGGCGATACGTAGGCGACGCCGAGGCCGACCATGAACGGATCGACTCGCCGCGGCTGAAAATCGATCTGCTTCGTATCCTGATCGACCTCGTTCTGGTAAGTCACCAGGTAGGAGGTGGCGTGACTTCCGGAACCCCAGGCTTGCAGGGACGGCGAACGCGCCACGAGGCCGAGGTGCCACTCGTTCCACGAGAGCCGCACGCCGGCCTGAGCCAGGACGCCGAAGGTCTTGCGGTCATCCGAGAAATTTTCACTCAGCCGCAAATCGTCCCGCAAGGATTCGAAATCCTCGTCATTCAAGCGTCCGGAAAGTTGCGCCTCGAAGGCGGATTGCCCGAACAACCCGTAAAGCGTCGCCCCGGCGCTGAGGTGCCGGTTGATCCGGCGGGCATAGGACGGCCCAAACCAGTAGGTCTGTTGCGAGGACCGCGAGGAGAACAACAGCCGGTCCTCGCCGGTCTTGGTCTGGTTGCGATAGGAAAACACGTCGGGCGAGACGATCGAGAATGCGACGGTATTGGCGTCGCCGGCGCCGAAATGGTAGACGGTGCCGAACAACGAGGGAATGGCGTAGAAGGTGGTGATGTTCATGTCGCCGACGGATTCGCCGAAACCGAGCGCGTTGTCCATGGCGACCTTGGTGTAACCGTAAACCGTGGCGCTCAGGCTGAAGCTGTCGGCCGCGGCCTCGGCCAGGCCCGCCGGGTTGTAATAGGCGCCGGAGGCGTCGTCGGCGATCGCCACGAACGCGCCGCCCAGGCCCGCCGCGCGCTCGCCGATCGGGTAGTACTGGTAATTCTGCGCGGCGGCCGGCAATGGCAGCGCCAGACAAAGCAGAAGCAGCAGGGTGCCGCCCACCAGCCGGCGGAAAATTGCGAAAGCGACGGCTCGACCCTCGGCATTAACCAAAGTCCACCTCCCGACACGAACGGTAATGAAAATCGATTAGGGAATTTTAGCAGAGTCCCGGCCCGACTTCAGCAAAAAGCGCCCGCCGGCGAAAATTGCCGTCGGAACAATCCCTTGGCCGTTTTCGATCCCCGGTTTTTCGCGGATTTTTTCACTTGCCCGGAACTCGCCGAGCGGTTTAACCGTCGGTTTCCACTGGCGATTATCTCACTTTGTATCCTTTTGAAAAAACGAAAAACGGCATTTATCTTTTTGCGGTGTCTGATATAGAATAGCCTGCTGAATTGCATCATGCAGGCAGAGAGAAGTAAACGGGGGCATTGGCATGGCGAAGCGGATCCTGGTTGTCGACGATGACCGCAACATCGGGCAGATTTTACACGCCTCATTCACCTCGAAGGGTTATGAAACCATCGTTTCCCGAAACGGCGAGGATGCCATCGCCAAATTCGGCGAAACTCCCCCGGATCTCGTGTTGCTCGACGTCCTGCTGCCGAAAATGAACGGCTGGGAAGTCTGCCGCAAGCTCAAGTCGACCGATCACGGCGCGAAAATCCCCGTCATCCTGATGAGCGCGGTCTATAAAAACTACAAAATGCAGCAGGACGCCATCAATAAGTACGGCGCCGACGACTTCGTCGAAAAACCGTTCCAGCTTTCGAAACTGCTCGACAAAATCGAGGAAATGATCGGCGCGCCGGACGGCCCGGGCGTTCCCCTCACGCCGGCCGCGACCACCGTGAAAACCGACGACGGCGAGGACGCCGGCCTCCCGGCCGCCGCACCCGCCCCGAGCGTTTCGCCCGACACCGTGATCAGCCTCGAGGGTGCGCTGGACACGATCGGCTTCGCCGAACTGCTGCACGACGTCTACGTCATGGGCAAAAGCGGCTACCTGCTCGTGCGGCACGGCGACGTCGAAAAGGAAGTGGCGATCAAGGACGGCTACCCGGTCAGCGTGCGGACCACGCTGGAGGAAGAGTACTTCGGCAACTTCCTGGTGCGCAAACGCAAGATCACCGCGGAACAGCGCGATCAATCCGTCGCGCGCATGACGGAAACCAAGCGCCTGCAGGGGACGATTCTCATCGAGATGGGCGTGCTGACGCCGCACGAGGTGGTCAAATACCTGAAATTGCAGATGCGCGAAAAGCTGTTCGAAATTTTCGGCTGGCGCGACGGCATCTACAAGTTCACCGAGGACGCCACGGTGCAGGGCGACATCACCACGCTCGACATGAGCACCGCCAACGTCATCAACGAGGGCGTCCGGCTGCACTACGACCTGGATCGCCTGCTGCCGATCATCGACCAGTGGCGGCCGAAATACATCCGCCCGGGATCGAACCAGCACTATCGGTTCCAGGACATCGAACTGACCTCCCGCGAACAAGCCGTCTACGAGCAGATCGACGGCACCCAAAGCGTCGCGGAAGTGCTGGCCGGCCTCGATCTGGACACCGAACGCGGCTATCAAATCCTTTATACCCTGATCATCTGCGAAATGGTCGAGCTGAACGACGAACCGCTCGCGGAACCCGAATCGATCGTCCCCCAACAAAGCGACATCGACGCCGAATTCGAAGCCACCGAGGAAATGAAGGCGGTGGAAGAAGCGCTGAGCGCCGCGCCGGAAAAGCCGGCGGCCGCTCCCATCTCGGCGGCTCCGGTTGCGCCGGCCGCGCCGGCCGCGCCGGAAAAGCCGGCGCCGCGCGTGGAAAAGGAAAAAGCCGAACCGCAGCCCGCGAAAGCCGAAGCGAACGAGGCGGACGCCGAGGAAGCCGAGATGCGCACCCGCGTGTTGCGTGTTTTCAACCGCGTCTCGCAGGGCAACGATTTTCAGGTGTTGGGCGTCGGCCCGAATCCGACCGAGCACGAGATTCGCGTCGCTTACCACAAAATGGCCAAGGAATTTCACCCCGACCGCTTTTTCGGCCGCGCCAGCGAGGAAGTGCGATCGCAGGTCGAGGAGATCTTCCGTCGCGCCACCGAATCCTACGAAAACGTCAACACGCAGGAAAAAATCGGCGAATACATTAAAAAAATCGAAAGCCAGGACGAAGCGCCCAAGACCGACGCGCGTATCGAGGGCGTCAAGCGCATCATCATGGCCGAGCAATATTTCCAGAACGGCAAGCAGTATCTGCGCGAAAAGCGCTTCGCCCGCGCGGCGGCCGAATTCAAAAAGGCGATGGAAATCAGCACCAACGAGGCCGAGTACGTCGCCTATTACGGCTGGTCGCTCTACAACATCCCGCGGGAAAAGGACATCACCGACGAGGACAAGAAGCTGTTCGCCGACCAGTCGGAAGGCGATCTGCAGTTCAACGGCCGCGAATCGCTGAACCGCGCCATCACCCTCAATCCGCGGTCCGAACGGGCCTATCTGTTCCTCGGCGCGATTTACAAGCAGGAAGGCCTCAAGGAATTCGCCGAGAAGCAATACGAAAAAGCGCTGATCTGCAACCCGAACTGCATCGAAGCGCTGCGCGAATTGCGGCTGATCAAGCTTCAAGAGCAGAAACTGACGCAGAAGAAAACCCTGATGGATAAACTCAATACGTTCTTCAAACGCAAGTAACGCCAACGAAAAGCGGACCGGAACGATGAAAGAATTGCTGACTGTCGCGCTCGCCAAGGCCGTGGTCTACAACCTGTACGTCCTCTGGGGCTGGCTGGCCCTGCTGACCCTGCTGTTTTGCTGGACGATCTGGCGCCAGCGCAAGGTCAAGAAGCTGACCAAGCTGGTCACCGCCAACTTCGAGAACCTGCGCGCCAAGCTCGACGACGTGACGACGCAAAACAAGCGACTGGCGCTCGAATCGACCGCCAACCTGGCCAAGCTGCTCAAGGAAATGCAGGGCGAGCAGAACCGCGTGCTGACCGAAGTCCGCGGCGTTTCCAACACCCTGGATCAAACCGGCACCGGCATCCGCGAGCAAATCCAGGGTCTGGCGCAGGAACTCGGGGCGCTGGCGCACGCCGCCGGCGGCGGCGGCGCATCGGCCGAATCGTTGTCGGAACTCAGCACGCGTTTGGAAGACCTGGCCGACGAGATGGCCTGGTCGCATCACTACTACGACCAACTGCGCACCCTCGAGGTTTCCGTCGAACACCTCGTCGGTCCCGAAAAGATGCGCCAGCTCATCGCCAAAGAAAAGGGCGCCGGAGCCGGCGCCCGCGAAGAGTTCGTTCGCAAAAGCAATCTGTAGCCGGTTATTTCGCGCCGGTGACGCGCTCCCGGATCTTCGACACGATATTGGGCAGGTCCTTCTTCGTCAGGTAATCCTCGATCGACTTGGGCACCGCCAGTCCCGTATCCACCGACAGGGAATAATAAACGATCGTGCCGTTTTTATAGGGTTTGAACACCCAGACGCCGTCGGTGGCGGCGATCTCGTTTTTCTTGGATTTGTCGAGGGTCCAGGTGATATAGCCGGCGTCGCGATTGACCGTGTGCATCAGATAGTAGGTCACCTTGACCAGCACGACCTTGATGGTGAACTTGACGTTCACTTCGGTCGCGGTGCGAGTGTAGAC
>JAAYVF010000054.1 GCA_012517325.1 Myxococcales bacterium
CAGCGGATAGGTCAGCGCCTGGATCATGGCGTTGAGATGTTTTTTCGCGGTGGCCCAGCTTTCGCCGGTGCCGGAATCGTCGGCCTGGTCGGGATCGACGTACCAATTGGGCATGATCGCTCTCCAAACGCCTTCACCGCCACCCTCACCTCATCCAACCACGCTGCTCCACCCGGAAGGCGAATAGAAAGATACATCTTAAAAAAAACAAGTGGAAAATGTGAATCATTTTTAATACTTACGAGTAGCCTCCCATTGGCGATCATAGTTAAATCGGAAGTCACGGATAAATAAGAGAAAATTATTCGTTCCGGCAAATCCGGCGGATGGTTTGAAGGAAAGGTGAAATCGCGGCTGCTAAGCCGCTCTTACACCAGTCAGGTCGCTGGCGCGCAATTGTTATATTTACGCAAATCCACCGGCCCCAAGCTAAGCCGCTCCTACACCTGTCAAGTCGCTGGCGCTCCCAGTTTGGGTTTCGGCTGGCGCACGGAAAGACGGTTTAGGTTTTTATCGCGGCTGCTAAGCCGCTCCTACACCAGTCAAGTCGCTGACGCTCCCAGCGTGGATTCTGGCCGACGCACAGAAAGACGGCCAAAAACGCCCCGCTCACGAATCCAGCGCTTCGCGGACCTTCAGCACCAGCATTTCGGAAGTGAACGGCTTGCGCAGGAATTTGGTTTCCTCGTCGAGGATGCCGTGGCGCGAGATGACGTCGCGAAAATAGCCCGACATGTAAAGCACCTTGAGGCCGGGCTTGAGGCCGGCCGCCTGATCGTAAAGCTCCTTGCCGTTCATCTGCGGCATGACGACGTCGGTCAGCAGCAAGGCGAAGCGATCGGGCGCCTGCTCGAACAACTGCAACGCCGCCGGACCGTTATTCGCCTCCACCACCGTATAGCCGTGATCGGCGAGCACCCGGTGGGCGACGGTCCGCACCATGTCCTCGTCCTCGACCAGCAGAATCGTTTCCTTGCCGCGCGGAATTTCCACCGGCGCTTCCTCCGCCGGTAGCGGATACTCGGGTTCCATCAGCGGCAGCGCGATGCGGAACGTGGCGCCTCGGCCCGGTTCGGATTGCACCTGAATCGCGCCTTTGTTCTGCCGGATGATGCCGTAAATGGTCGACAGGCCCAAACCGGTGCCGCGCCCGACCTCCTTGGTGGTGAAGAACGGCTCGAAGAGCTGGCTCTTGACCGTGTCGTCCATGCCCACGCCGGTATCGCTGACGCTGAGCACCGCGTAGCGCCCGGGCGGCAGACCGTCGAAACCGTCCGAACGGTTGTGGTCGACGGCCAAAGCCTGCGTCTCGATCATCAGGTCGCCGCCGCGCGGCATGGCGTCGCGCGCATTCGAAGCCAGGTTGACGAGGATCTGTTCAACCTGGTGCGGGTCGATTTTCATCAGGCCCAGCGCCGGATCGGGCCGGTAGGTCAGGCGGATGTCCTCGCCGATGATCCGCTGCAGCATGCCGACCGCTTGGGCGATCAGGGTGTTGAGCTGAATCACCTTGGGCTCGACGATCTGCTTGCGGCTGAAGGCCAGCAGTTGTTCGGTCAGGCCGGCGGCGCGGTTGACGGCGCGGCGGATTTCCAGCACGCCCGGGCGGATCGTGCTGTTGGGTTTGATCTTGGGCAGGATGAGATCGACGTAACCGCCGATGCCGGTCAGGATGTTGTTGAAGTCGTGCGCGATGCCGCCGGCCAAGCGGCCGATGGATTCCATTTTCTGCGATTGCAGCAATTGGAGTTCGAGCTTGCGCTTGTCCTCCTCGATGCGCTTGATCTTGCTAATGTCGCGCTCGGATGAAAGCACCGAGCGAACCTTGCCGTCGGGCCCGATTTCCGGATAGAGGTACCAGTGATAGCTGGCGGTGCCGTTCGCCCCGCCGGTCGCGGCGCTCATTTCGTGGAGGACGTCGTGCGGTTCGCCGGTGTCGAAAACCTGGCGGACCTGCTCCTCCCAGAAGCGGCAGAAGTTTTCCGGCAAGCCCAGTTCCGCCGGCGATTTGCCGATAAAATCCTCCCGGTTTTTGCCGAACAAGGCGGCGACCGTCTGGTTGACGTACAAAAAGTGGAATTGCGGATCGATGCGGGCGATCAGGTCGGGGGTGTTATCGGCCAGCACCTGATAATTTTCGCGGCTTTCCCGCAGCTTCGCTTCGGTCCGCACGCGCTCGGTGACATCGCGCGAAACGCCCAGGTAGCCGGTCGGCGCGCCGTTTTTGTCGAACAGTAGGGTGGCGTCGGCCTCGACGAAAATGTGCTGCCCGTCCTTGCGGATGTGTTCGAGCACCGCGCGTTGTTTGGTTTTGATGCCGGCGGCGCCTTCGGCGATCAGCCGCACGACGACTTCGAGGGCGGCGGGCGTCAACACGGTCGGCGCGTCCAATTCCAGCGCTTCCTCCACGGTGTAGCCCAATTGGTTTTTCACCGAAGGGCTGATCCAGACCGTTTTGAAGCTCATGTCCCGGATCCAGATGACGTCCTGGGCGTTTTCCGCCAGCAGGTTGTAACGGGATTCGGTCTGTCGGAGCGTTTCCTCGATCTGTTTGCGGGGGGAAATATCGCGGGCGGTGAACAACAGGCCGACAAAGGACGCGGTGGCCAGTTCAAACGGCTTGATGGTCACTTCCAGCCACGAATCACCAAGCGCGGCGGTTCGCTGAACGTCCGCTTTCCAGACGCCCGCCTCCGAGATGGTCCGGTACAGGTCGTCGTAGGAAAACGTCCCGGATGAAAATTGAATGATTTCTTCCGGGCGTCGATGCGCGGCTTGTTCGGCGGTGAGGCCGAACAACTGTTCGGCGACGCGATTCACGAACACGACGCGGTAATCGTGATCGGCCACCACGACCGCGTCTTCCAGCTGGTCGAACAGCCTCAGATGTTGACGAATCGTCCCCGCTTCGTCCATGCGCCTGCAATCCCTCGCTCGCTCGGCCGGTCGGCAAGTTAAAAGAATTTACGATTGGATTTGCCTAGAGTTTATAAAATATCATCCGGTAAAGACAAGCCTTTAAACAAACCAATACGCGAATTCTTCCGGGACGGCCCGATCCCGCCGGCCGCCGACTTGTCTTGTTGAACCGCCGGTTTTCGGGTAAACACAACGGTATCAGACCAAAAACGCAAAAGGATGGCCCCCATGGCTGATCAAGCGACCGCTCCCTTGCTTTCCATCACCGTCCCGGTTTTCAACGAGGTGGAAAGCCTGGCCGGCCTGGTCGAACGGCTGACCGCGGCCGTCGCGCCGCTCGGCCTGGAATACGAAATCCTGCTGGTCGACGACGGCTCCACCGACGGCTCCGGCGAACTGCTCGACCGGCTGGCCGGCGAAACTCCGCGGCTGCAAGTCCTGCATTTCCGCCGCAATTTCGGCCAGACCGCCGCCCTGGCCGCGGGCATCGATCACGCGCGGGGCGAAATCGTCGTCACCCTCGACGCCGACCTGCAAAACGATCCGGCCGACATCCCGCTGCTGCTGGAAAAAATCAATCAGGGCTACGACGTGGTCAGCGGTTGGCGGAAAAACCGGCAGGACGAGGGACCGCGCATGTTTTTGTCGCGGGTGGCCAACCGCGTGATTTCCAAGATCACCGGCGTGATGCTCAACGACTACGGCTGCACGCTCAAGGCCTATCGCCGGTCGGTGATCAAAGACGTGCGACTGTACGGCGAGATGCACCGCTTCATCCCCGCCTGGGCGAACTGGGTCGGGGCGCGCGTCGTCGAGGTGCCGGTGCGGCATCACCCGCGGCAATTCGGGAGCAGCAAATACGGGATGGGCCGGATCTACAAGGTGATCCTCGACCTTCTGACCGTCATGTTCATGATGCGCTTTTCGACCAAGCCCATCCGCATCTTCGGCGGCGTGGGGCTGATCGCCGGCGCGCTGGGCGCCTTGAGCTTCCTGGCCGTCCTGCTGATGAAACTGCTGATCGGCATGGACATGACCGGCAACCCGTTCTTCCTCACGGGGATCCTGCTCACCTTCGCCGCCGTACAACTGCTTGCCATGGGCCTGTTGGGCGAAATGAACATGCGCACCTACCACGAGTCGCAAGGCAAACCCATCTATTACCTGCGCGAACCGAAAAGCCGTTCCGGAAAGGAGCCGTCATGAGCTACGCCCAGGATTTGCTCGAATACCTCGAAACCTCGCCCACCGCGGCGCACGCCGTTCAGGCGGCGGCCCACCGGCTGGCTGACGCAGGCTTTTTCGAATTGCGCGAGGGCGATTCCTGGGACCTGGGCGCGGGCGACGCCTTTTTCGTCCGGCGCGGCCGCGGCGCGCTGCTGACCGGCGTCGTCGGCATCATGCCGCCGGCGGAAGCCGGGTTCCGCGTCGTCGGGACGCACGCCGACGTGCCGGCGCTGCGCCTCAAGCCGAACGCTCCCTACGCTAAGGAAGGCTACCGGCAGCTCGGCGTCGAAGTCTACGGCGGGCCGATCCTGGCGACCTGGACCGACCGCGACCTGACCCTCGCCGGTTACCTGGTGCTCAGCGACCAGGGCCGCTTGCGCGAGGAGCCGGTGCACCTCAAACGGCCGATCTGCCGCATCCCCAACGCGGCCCTGCACTTCAACCGCGGCGTCAACGAGGACGGCCTGAAGCTCGACAAGCAAAAACACCTGCCGCCGATCTACGGCCTGACGAAGGACGACAAGGCGACCGACGGCGCGCTGCGCGTGGCGCTGGCCGAGGCGGCGGGCGTCGAGCCGGCGGCGATCGTCGATTACTGCCTCGACCTGGTGGACGCGCAGCCGCCCGCGCTGGGCGGCCTGGGCAACGAGCTGCTCTTCGCGCGCGGCATCGACAACCTCGTCTCGTGCCACGCGGCGATCGTCGCGCTGGCCGAGCAGCGGCAGGAGCAGGTGGGGCCGACGCGGTTGGTCGTGTTGTTCGACAGCGAGGAAGTGGGCTCGAACACGGCGCGGGGCGCGAGCTCGACGCTGCTGGACGTCGTGCTCGAACGGCTGTGCTTCGGCGGCGAGAATCCGCGCGAGGACCTGCTGCGGTCGATCTCGCGGTCGCGGCTGGTGTCGGCCGACGGCGCGCACGCCCTGCACCCGAACTACGCCGACTTCCACGATCCGCAGCATAAAATCCGCCTGGGCGGCGGCCCGGTCATCAAGGTCAACGCCAACGAACGCTACGCCACCACCGCCGAGTCGCGCGCCTATCTGAAGCTCTGCGCCGAGGCGGCCGGGGTGCCGGCGCAGCTTTACGTGCACCGCACCGACCTGCCATGCGGCTCGACAATCGGCCCGATCAGCGCCACCCGCCTGGGCCTGCCGACCGTCGACGTCGGCGCGCCGATGCTGGCGATGCACTCGATCCGCGAAACGACCGCCGCCGCCGACTGCGAAATGCTCTCGGCCCTCCTCGCCGCGCACCTGCGGGCGAAGGTGGAGTAGCAAAATACCTTATCGGGCGGGCCTACGGCACGGGGACCGGCTCGGTATCGGCCTCGTTGCTATTGCCGAAACCATCCAAGAGGTCGCCGGCATAAACGATGACCGTATGCTGCAGGCCGGTTTGCGTGCGTCGCCAGGTACCCGTGAAGCGGCCCAGCGCATCGGCGGTCAGGTCGACCGTTTCCGCCTGGCCGCCCTCGACCTCGATCGTCGCGACGGCCTGCCCGCCGGTGACCGCCGACCATTCGGCGGAACCGTAATCCGGGTGGCGCAACCGATAGCCGTCGGGATTCGGCGGCCAAAAAGCATCGCAGCGGATTGCAAATTCCTCGCCGCCGAGCGCGACGACGGTCAAATCCCGCGCCTGGACCTGATCGCTTTCCTGAACCTCGAAGGTTGCCGACAACGTTTCGTATTCCACGGTTTCCGCGCCGGTCCACGTGTGGCCCTGAACCCGCAGGCGATACCGGCCGGGCGGCGTGTTGGCGGTCAGTTCCCAACGGATCGTGTAACGATGGGTTCGGGAAGCCGGGAACGGTAGTTCGTCGTATCCGGGAACGGCCTCGTAATCGAGCCTGACCTCCATGTATTGATCGGTCAGCGGCCGGTCGCCGGGCAACAGAACCGGCGCGAATTCGCCGCCCGACTCGCGCTCGAAGGCGACCTGCGGAAAATCCACGCCGGTGAAGCCGCCCGCCCACGAGAAGGAGACGGTTTCGAACCGGCGGTAGGTCGCTTGAACCTGCTCCAGCGCGTCGCCGGGCGCCTCGGCGGTTTCGAAACCGGTGGGGAGAAAATCGGGCCAGGGAACGGACGGCAACGCGGGTTCGGGATAAACCGGCGCCTCGCCCGCCAACAGGGCCACCGCCAACTCGACGTCCCGATCGACCAGCCAATCGCCGTACTTCGGACCCCACATGTTCATGGAGGTCTCGTACCCGCCTTGAAGCCAATCCCACTCGGTCAGCAGGTAGGATTGAAAACCGTTCGAATAGCCGAACGTCGCCAGACGGTCGTCGGGGATTCCCGTGGCGACGCTCAGGTTTTCGCGCAACCGCTTGGCAAGCCAACTGGTCAGTTCGCCCGGGATGAGCGCCAACAGCGTATCGCCCAGCTTCACCGCGGCGACTTCCGTGGGATTCAGCGCCCAGGTCCACCAGGCGTCGATGAACCACAGCGGCAGAACGCAACCGTAATAGCCGTCGACCAATTGCGTCGACGGTTCGTTGCAATCGACGACGGAGCCGTGGTCGCTCAGATAGGGCAGCGAAGCCCACACGTCCGGCGAGCCGCAATAAAAGGCGCCGTCCGGGTACGGATGAAACTCCCCCGACCAGGCGCTCCGCCAACCGAATTCGTCGTCGGCGTAACCGATTTCCTCTCGGCTGACGTGCAGCGGCTTGGTCGCCATGCCCAGGTCGACGTCGGTGGTGGGATGCAAATCGTCATACACGGCGCGCAAAACGGGACTGATGCTTTGGGCATGCCACTCCATGCCTTGCTCGTCGTTGTGGCCGTGCGGGGTCGCCGACGGATTCACGTCGCCGGTCGGCCCTTGCAGAAAAAAGGCTTCGATCCGGTCGGCGAACGTTTTCTGAAAACCTTCCTCGAAGGCGCCGGGCAGATCGGTGGACATCCGCGTATTGCCCATCCAGACGCCGTGATCGGGAAAACTGATCAAGGCCGCCAGCGGCGTGCCGTCCGCGCGGTCGAGGCGCGCCAGAAACAACCGGTCTTCCTTGTAACGCGGCGGGTCGTTGTTGCAACGGCGATCGGCCGACCAGGTGTCCAGCGGATCGAAGGGCGTTTCGACCGTGGTAGCCAAAGCCGCCGGCTCCAGCCCGTCCAGGCTCTGTCGGATGGTCGCGGCGATGGAAGCGGCGATCCGTCGGGTGTAATTCCGGTCGAACACGTCGGTGCCGACGCCGCCCAGAATGACCGGCACGGGAATGTAGTGGGCGGGGCCGGAATGGTCGTGCGTCGCCGACAGCCACAGCCGTCCGGTCAGATCGATGCCGGCGGTTTCGCAAACCTGGTTCAGCACCTCGCGGTACAAATATTCGGATACGCCCGCGGCGCTGATCCGGGCAATCACGAGGCGCGTTTCGCCGTTGTCGAGGGCGACGGCTTTGACATTGGGTTTGCCGAAGTAACCGGTCGAGGCGCCCATGGCCAGGGCGTAGGGATGATCGGGGCCCGGCCGCGAACCGTATCCGCCCATGCTGCCGCCGATCGGCGCGTAAAGGTCGCCGACGGCGACGCCCGCCTGCAAGGCGGTCCGGGGGCCGCTCACCGGCGGTACGCACGGCCACGGAGACGAATCGTCGTCGTTGTCGTCATCATCGTCATCATTGTCGTCGTCGTCGTCATCGTCGTTATCATCATCATTATCATCGTCGTCGATCGTACTATCGTCGTCGTCATCCGCGGCCGAATCGTCGTCCGGTTCCGGAGTCGGCGACTCGTCATCGCCGGCGGCGTGGTCCCCGGAGGAATCGGTCGCCGGCGAGACGCAACCGCCGCCGATCCAGCCGAGGAAAAGCGCCGATAGCAGGACGAGGACGCAAAGCGCGCGCGGCAACCGTCGTTCGTTCTTCATTGCGAACCGTCCAGCATTTCGGTCAGCGCTTCGCGGATGATCCGTTCCGCGGGGCGGGAAATATTGTACTTTTCCTCGTAATAGTCGGGGTGCGACGCCGGGTGCAGATCGGTTTCCGGAAGAATGTAGCCGATTTCATTGTTCGCCAGTCCGATGTCGATCAGCAGATCGCCTTCCGGCAAGGCCTCGCGGTAACCCGACATCGCCGGAAAAACCGCTACGCCCCAGGGCGCCCCGAAATCGTAAGCGGTTTCCACGCGGCCGATCGAGCTTTCCGAAAGCCCCTCGCCGGGCACCGCGACCAGGTGCAGCCGTCCGAGTCGCACGTGTTGCAGCGTCTGCACAAAACAGCCGTAAAAGCCGCAGAATCCGGGCTCGTCGGTGACCAGTCCGTTGAACGGCGGCACCAGCCCGGTCACGATCGCCAGCACGATCACCAGGTTGGTGACCGGAATTTTCACTGCGGTGGTATCGACGGTCAGCGCCAGGTCCAAGGGTGTCGCGTCGGCCAGCGCCGCGATGGCCCGATCGGCCAGTGCATAGCCCATGCTCCACATATTCGCCTCGCTGCCGTCGCCGATGTAGACCGGTTGGCCGTTTTCCAAAACCGGTTCGCCGTCGGCGGTGTACTCCGGCACGCCGATGTCGAACGGATTCAGCAGGCCGCCCACCGTGCCCGAAATGTAGACCGCGATGCCGCCGAACTCATCTTCCATCCGGTTGCGCAGCCAGCGCGGAAAATCGGCCGAATACTCGGAGGACCAGATCAACACTTCCGGGTGGCAATGCCAGTTGACGAGCGTGGCGACGGTCTTGCCCGCCTCGTCGAGGAACCGCGCGGCGGTCAGGTTCCGGTTCTTGATCAACGGCCAGCGCGAGTCGGCGACCCAGGCCGGATCGGGCGCCTGCGGGTCATCGAGATAAACGGTAGCGGCTTCGACGGTGACGGGCACCATTTGCGCGGCCAATTCGACGACCTTCGCCGTCGCCGTCGCGATCAGGAAATTGATGTATTCGGGGCAGCGGCCGGTACGAAAGACGTTTTTGCCCCAGATGCCGACCGTATCGGGCGCTTCGTGCGAGTGCGTGCTGGAAAAAATCACGTGCTCCGGGTCGACGCCATATGCCGCCAATGCCTTCATGACGAGTTGGGCGTCCGGCAACCGCAAACCGATCAGGTCGCCGACGATCAGAACGAAGTGCACTCCGTCCTTCTCCATGACGATCACCCGCAATTCGAGCTCGTCGTGCACCCCGGTCGCCAGGCGATTGAGCGCCGTGCCGGCCAGCGTCTGCAGACAAGGATGGTTTTCGTCGTTCGGCGTGATGACGGCCGAACCGGCCGCGACATACAGCCTGCCGTCGTGTGGATGATGGAAAATCGAATCGTCATCGTCGTCGTCCGAACTGTCGTCGTTGTCGTTGTTATCATTGTCGTTGTCGTCGTCGTCATTATCGTTGTCATCATCATCGTCATCATCCGCCTGAGCCTGCCCCGAACTTGATTCGGAGTCGTCGCCGCACGCCGACAAGAAAGCCATGGCCGATACAATCACCGCCAGAACGAAGAGTATTCGTTGCGCTTGTCTGATCATGATGGGCAATTCCCTCGAAGATTGAAGTTCGACCGCTGTGGCTGACCGGCCGTCCTTCATCTGAAATCGTGCCCGGCGCCAACTATAAGAAATAGCAAGGGTATTGCCTTGGAAACAAGAAAATCCGGTTACCAAAAGGCCGGTTTTTTAACGAGGTTTTGGCAAAAAAGTCAGGCGGTCGAGTACTGGTGAAAGCCGGTGGGATGATACGTGACGGTCGGTTCGTCGGGATTGCCGGCGCCAACATGAATGACCCGTTCCTCGCCGGCCACGGAAAACGGTTTTTCGGCGATCAGGAAAAAGGTCGCCTGGTCCTTGTCCTGCCAGAAACGGATTTGAAAGGACGTTTGCGCTTTCTTTTTCGGTTGCGTCTCTTCGCGCAGCGTCCACAACTCGACGCTGTGTACGGTTTTTTCATCGACCCGGATCTTGCCGATTTCGCTGATCAAGGGCAGCCCGGGAATGAAGTGCGAACGGTAAAGAAAACGGATCGTGAGGGGCAAATCGCGCGGCGCGACGCAAATTGGGACCGAAGCATAACCGATTTCGCCTTCCTGGGTGCGAAAGGAAAAACGGTACGGCCCGCCGCCGACGATGCCGTCGAAGTACAAATATTGCAAAAAATGGCCCGATTTCCCGATGAACCGCCGCAGATCGATGCCCAGGGGCAAATGGCTTTTTTCGGCGAAATCGCTGATCCAGTTGGTTGACTTCGCCCGTTTGTCGTCGGCGTAGCCAAGAATGAGTTCCACCGGATCCAGGCCGACGGCAGTGGCGATTTGAATGGCCTGCCCGAAGGACGGACTTCGCTCACCCGACAAATAACGGGTCAGTGTGCTGGGGGCGATGGAATGCTTTCCCTTGTTGGCGATGGCGGCGGCGATCGCCGTCAGTTTCGCCCCGGCGATGGCCCTTTCCAAAGCCATGATGTTCAAGCGAACCCGCGTGGTTCGCGATCGGATCAGCTGTTCCAGCATGCCCGGCCCTCACCAGCCGTTCGCTACAAAGTGTATCCGAATGATTGTATCAAATTTTCCCGCTGGGGAAACAACCGGAAAAACGAAGGCCCGTGCCCTTCGAGACACTTCGTTCCGAGAAGGAACACGGTTTTTTACTCCGTCTCTCTGTGGAGGTCCTTAGCCGTCTCACCTTAACCGCATCCCTTCTCGGAAAGGACAAGTGGTTGTCAAGATATAACTTTCCTCTAGTTCGACTGTCGGTCGAATTTTTCGGTTCACCGGATGATCTGGGCGATGCCACATCCCGAATCATTTTGGAAAGGGGACGAGCC
>JAAYVF010000055.1 GCA_012517325.1 Myxococcales bacterium
GAACTCGGTTTTGTTGAAGTCCTATTACAGCGTATTGGTGAGCCCCGATTCCAGTTTGCGGGGCGACAGCCAGTTCATTTTCGTGACCAAGGACGTGCAGGGCAACTGGATTTCGTTCCCGGCCGACCGGCAAATTCTGCGGAACGTGAAGGTGGACGAGGACGAATAGCGGCGGGGTGCTTTTAACCGCGATAAAAACCCGGCGCCGCGGGCGAGAACCCATTCCCCGCTCGCGGCGCCGATACCGGCGCCACCGTCCGCCCTTACGGCACGAGGAAGAAACGGCATGGATGATTTGAAGAAAATGCGTGGTTTCCCCAACATGGATTGGATGGTCCGAAGCGCAATGAGGATGACGGCCAGACCGAGTGGCCTGATTCACGCGAATGAAATCATTCTGAAAAATGGACCGACGCAAATCTCCCTTGAAAAGCAAACGGGGAATATCCTCTATATCGAGAACGTAAAAACGGGTCATGTCTATAGCAAAACAGAGGTGCCCGGCGCGACGACCGGCTCCAAATCGGGCGTTGAAATAAAAAGCCAACAAGAGGCGAAAGGTACCAATCCGCCTTTTACCCTGTTTCTATTTTGGCGGCATTTCGGTCCCGATCATTTAGGCTGTATTTTGCATTGTGACCAGATCACCTTCAAAACCAAGATAAAAAAGGATAAAGAAAATCACGCCTTGCATCTGACTTGGGATATCAGTCACCTGGGGCTGATCCAATGGGGTTATGTGTTCAAGGAGTTTGCCTGCCAAAATTCTGGCGGATATTATAGCGAAGAATTGGACGGCGATAATCAAGACTTTGTCGCCAGTGAATCCGGCCAAATTCCGAAATCAATCGATTTCAGTGATAGTGATTTTTTACGCATTCGAACGTCTATTCGGATCGACGCCAAGGGTCATATTTATTTTGGCGATTTTCACATCAAACGGATCACGGAGGATCGGGAAAAAGCCGACGATAAAAATTTTCAATTCGGCCTTTACGGTTTTGAATATCCGATCATTCGGGGATTGAAAGAAATCGATCCTAGATACCCGAATAAAAATTATTTGGTTTATTCCCACCAGGAAGGGAAATTGTTAAGGAATCCTCATAAACGACTTCGAGAGCTTGATGATTCTTTGGATAGCAATAACATAATAAATACTCTCCGTATGACTTATCCCAATGGTTATGACGGTTCCATGCAATTCATGGCACTCTTTTCCGAAACCAAAAATACCGGGCTATATTTCGCCACGCACGACGATTCGATGAAAGAAAAATCCTTCGCTTTGACGGCGGTTGGAGAGGTCGACAATCCCCATTACCAATTCAGTATGGTTCATTGGAGCGATGATTTATGTTCCGGCTACGACCATCACCATCGCATTGTCGATAGTCATGGGCAACCCTTGCAATCGAATAAATCCCCCAAATTATCCTCCTCGATGATACCGACCAATGCCGGCACGACGCGATTGAAGGCGATTCTGGATCGTCAGACCGAAGGTCTTTCCCCTTCCTCGAAAGAAACGGAAAATGAATACGATGAATATATCCCTCACTGGAAAGATTACCGGCAGGACGATTATTGGTTTCTGTTACGTGAATTCGATCGAAAGCGCGATGTCATCTCCTGGTACGACGCGGCGGATATTTACAAATCGTGGGCAAGAAATCCGGGTGGCCCTGCCTGGGCCGGCAAACCGCGTATTTATCGCGAAGGCGAAACGGAAAAATTTTATCGGGAAACCGGATATGCCATCTGGTTGCTCGGTGCGGAATTCGCCCAGGCGAGAGAAGGCAATAATTTTCTAAAAGCCTTTCACAACATTCTCTATTCATCCACACCCGAGCAAAAAAGCCGGGTATTATTCGTCATGGGTTGGGATTGGCATTATCCTTTCGGGCGTCGATATAATGACGGCTATCAATTCGGGAACAAGCCGGAATACTGGCGCACTCGCTTCGGCCCCGCGGATAATGTGTTATTAAACTACGATGAAATCAAAAAAAACGGGGATTTTCTCATCCCTACATCTTCGCCATGAAAATGGTCTGGGGGCCGGCGGACGATTCCGATCCCAACGTGGTTAAAAAGAATTGGCCGGGTTGGCTGGAAAAACAAACCGATGATCCGGGTTCGCCTTGGATGAACAAACGCATGGTCCCGGATAATTTCGCGAGATTGTATCATTATTTTCTTTGTCCTTCCACGACGGCTTATCGCCGTTTCATGGCGCATCGCGACGCGTTCACACGGGCGGGCAATTATGAATCGAATCGAATCAGCCCTTTATCGAAACCTTTTGATGGCGTTTATCATGATATCGGCGTCACCTTTTTGGGCGGCAAATGCTTTCGTTGCGACAGATCAGACATTCTGATGCAAAATTTGCATCTGCCGGTGGAACAATGGATGACATTGGATGAACTGCACGATCATTTTACCGCCGAGTCCAGGGAATGATCGGCACCGAGGCGATGACGGAGGTTTTCATTGACTCGGTCGATTGTTATGGCATGGCGGTGACGTGGGGCCCTTATAAACAATATACTTACGCGAGTCCTAAAAATTATTTTAGTGAGGGTGGTTTTGGCGGTTGGGAAGGCTGGGTTTTTTATGGAAAGTGCATGGAAATACCCATGTTTCAATATGTATACAATCCGGTCATGCCCTTGAAACTGGCCGGTCACGGCAATTTGTCCGGCGGAACCGGCCCGAACGCCGATGAAACTAGTGCCCACAATATCGGCCAATGTTTCTATTGGCTGGTCGCAAAATCCTATCTTTCGGGGTTTGTGATTCGAATCGATTACGATTTGGTGCCGGTTGATATCCTATCATCGATGGATAAAAAAGCGGATACCTATATGCTCGATTGGAATCGGCCGATGGAAGATCCCGAAAAGCCGTTGAATGTACCGGAAGTACTGCCCGAAGGGACAACCGATTGGCATTATTGGATACCAAAACCGGGCAGACATCCATATCGCCATTTCCCGTTTCCCGAACGGCACAAGGAATTCAACAAGCATCAACGCACTTACGGTGATCCCCAAAAAGAGCAATTTCTTCGTATGATGGCATATATGCGCTCGCATTTGATCCCTGAGTTTCTTGTCTATGGCGAGATGATGCGACCGGGAAAAATCGTCAGCGAGGAAAATAAAAAAATAGATTATGATTATGAATATTATTGGTCTTTTGGCGACACAAATCATCCGATATTTCAGAAACCAATAGCATATGAGGATGTTTATGCAGCACAACTGGAACATCAAGGCAATTGGAGCACAAAACCGATTATCACCAGTGCCTGGCATGAAGCGAATCCCGATAATTTACAGATAATCGGGCATGTTCAATTGCCCAATGCGCTGTATATAGTTGCCAATACCAGCAACGTTGCTCGCAATTTGAAGTATTCTTTTGAATGCGACTTGTATCCAAAGGATACCTTGTTGCGCGTCTTCGTGCTTCGCCTGCGTCCGGGATCCAGTCACCAATCGTCATGGAGCGATTGGCAAATGTTGGACGAGCCTCTTCGTTCGATTGACGGCATCGTTTCGTGGGAAAGAGAAGGAAAGCTATTCTCGCATGAAATCATGCTGATTAAACTTGAGCCGATGGGGAAGAAGGAGAAATAAAAATGAAGACATTCTTCTTATTCCTGTCATTTCTTCTTCTTTTTCTTAATGCTTGCGAAAATGGTGATTCTGATGATGAGGATATGGTAAATGGTTCGCCTGATGATGACAACGACGATGACTCAAACACTGGCGATGACGATACGGAAATACCAGAGATGGACTTATCGCAATTAAACATCTCAATATTCGCAGAATATTCCGCTTCGGACGATGATACGAGTATGAATGATAAGAATGGCAAGGATTATAAATTATCAATATTGCTATATAATGGTATTTCATGGAGTTCATTAATTAGTGCTGATCGAATTCAAATAAGTGGATTTTGGGGGCTGAGTCCGGATAGTGTTTGGGCAGGCGGATTCTTTTGGGGAGGAGAAAATAACAAACCGCTCGTAATTCACAATGATCATGGCAATTGGGAAATGGAAAAAATACCGGGTTATCCCGATTGTGAGATTCGGGGGATCGGCGGTTCCGGTGACGACAATATCTATCTTGTCGGGCTGAATGATAATATAACTTACTTGATTCTTCACTATGATGGAATCGAATGGTCCTTGGAGCGTTCCAGTTCTTTTGGCGCTTCGTTCGATGCGGTTTGGGTAAGCGAAACGGGCGATGTGTTTGCCGTCGGCACCGCGGGCAGTTATAATAATATGAATTATCAGCCGCTCATCACCCATTTCGACGGTCAGCAATGGACCGATACCATCTTGCCGGTTCCCGGCATGGATTGTTGGTTGACGGATGTTTGGGGCGCCTCGGCCGATTCGGTGTACGCGGTCGGGTTTTGTTATTTTGGTGAATTTATCCACCGAATGCCGCTATTTATCCATTTTGATGGCTCCACCTGGGCCAACATTCCCACCGGCATCGATCCCTTTGCGCAAATGACATTCGATGACATGGACGGGTATTCTGATAAGGAAATATATATTGCCGGGAAAACTTGGAATTATTCATCAAGAGACAGAGGCATTCTTTATCTTTACGATGGTAATTCATTGATAGATTTAAAAATGCCCATTTATAATAATGGTGGATATCCCTATATCGTCGGCCTTTGGGTGGCCGATACGGGCATGGTGTTTGTTTCCGGCCCAACTCCCTATCCGGGTGGTCCTCTTCGGCCGAGAATCCTTCTTTATGAGAACCAACAATGGTCTGCAATAAGTGCCTTTTATAATATTTATACTATTTATGGTTTTCTCAAATAGAAAATAAATACGCAATTAACCGGTCTCTCCCGCTAGTGACGTTTACGTCGTCGGCCAATACAAGGGTGTCATGCACTACGATGGTGAGAAGTGGAAAAGGATTCCCGGGCCGTACCTGTGGAAGATTTACGGTTTTGCTGACCAGGGCACCGCGGGCGACATGATCGGCGAGGAAGAGTAATAAAAACGACGCATCGGCGAGAGAATCCATCCCCTTTGATCCATATCAGCTAATCATTACCGGACGGGAAAGTTATTCGCGCGGGGTTTCGCTTTCGATTTCCTTCAGGGAGAGGCCTTCGCGCGCCAGCGCCAGCAGGCCCGCTAGGGTTTGCGGCAGGTAGTTGGCCAGGTGGATGACGATCGCCGCGCCCAGGGCCTGGTCCCACGAAACGCCGGCGGTCAGCACGATGGCCGTCGCGGCGAGGAAGTGATAGGTGCCGACGTAGCCGGGACTGGCCGGGATCGAGACCGCCAGGGCCATGCTCATGATGACGAAGATGGCGTCGGTCGCGCCGGCGGGAATGCCGCAGGCCAGCAGGCCGACGTAGACCGAATAGATGCTGATGATCCAGAGCGCCGCCGAAAGAAAAAGAATCCAGACGACCTCGAACGGGTCGGTGGTCTGGGTCAGGCCTTGGATGAAATTTTGCAGGCCGGTCAGGATTTTCTCGCGCCAGGCCGCCGGGAAGGGCCTCAGAAATAAGCCGGCTACCCGCAGGGCGAGCGCGGTCCGCCACTTGAGCAGCACGATGGCCGCCAGCACGACGCCGACGAAAACCGCCAGGTTCACCGCGATGCCCCGCTGGCTGATGGTATAACCGAACTGCTGCCGCACCGCCGCGATCAGCTTGTCCATCGGCCCGGCGAAGTCCCACAAAAACAGGCTGCCGATGAACAGCACCAACAGCGTGATTGTGTCGTAAATCCGCTCGACCACCACCGTGCCGAACGCCGTGCCGAACCCGATGCCCGTCTTGCGGCTGGCGCTGATCGACCGCGCGATTTCCCCCAGCCGGGCCGGCAGCAGGTTGTTCACCGCGAAGCCGATGCAGGTCGACCAGCCCAGCACCAGCCACGAAACGCGCTTCACCGGCTTGAGAAACAGCGCCCAACGATGGCCGCGGATGAAGAGCATCGCCAGCACCTGGGCCATGATGAACGCAATCAGCAGCGGGTCGGCGGCGACGATCGCCTGCCACATTTTGTCGGGATCGATTTTGCGAAACGCGAGCCAGATGAAGAAAACCGACACGGCAAAGCCGAGGTAGACTTTCGGATCGCGCCACAGCCGCCGGTTTATCGCAGCCATGTTTGCGGGGGCTTCTCGTCGAACAGCCGGCGGGTTTTGATGATGTCCTTTTCCATTTCCTCGACCAATTGCGCCGCCGAATCGAACTTGATCTCGTCGCGCAGGCGGTTGACGAAGTAGAGCGCCATTTCCTTGCCGTGTAGGTCGCCGCTGAAGTCGAGCAGGTACGCCTCGATGCGCAGTTCCTCGAGGTTGAAGGTCGGGTTCTTGCCGATGTTCACCGCGGCCGGATGCGGCACGCCGTCCACCACCGCCACCGCCGCGTAGACGCCGATGTGCGGCAGCAATTCCCACTCCGTGCGCAGGTTGGCGGTCGGGAAGCCCAGGCCGCGGCCGCGGCCGTCGCCGGGCACGATCTCGCCGCGCAGGTGGAACGGCCGGCCGAGCAGCTTTTCGACCTTTTGCACCTCGCCGGCGGCCACCAGGCGGCGGATGCGGCTGGAACTGATCGGCTTGCCGTCTTCCTCCTCGGGCGGCAGTTGGTGCACCAGGAAGCCGTATTTTTGCCCCAGCCGCTTGAGGTGCAGGGCGTCGCCGTCGCGGCCGCGCCCGAAGGAAAAGTCGTAGCCGATGTAAAGCATCTTGACGGTCAGCAATTCCACCAGGACGGCGCGCACCCATTCGTCGGCGGGGGTCTGGGCCAGTTCGGGGGTGAAGCGGACCGTCAGCAGCACGTCGATGCCGTAGCGGTCGAAGAGACGAGCCCGTTCGGCGAACGGCATGATCATTTCGAGATTTTTCTGCGGGTACAGCACCTTGATGGGGTGCGGCTCGAAGGTCAGCGCGACGGCGGGCAGGTGCTGCTTATCGGCGGCGGCGCGGAGCTGCGCCAGGATGTACTGATGGCCGCGGTGCACGCCGTCGAAATTGCCGATGGTCAGCAAGGTCGGCCCAAGCGCGCCGGGCGCGAGTTCTTCCAAACGGTACTGTTTCATTCTTCCGCCACGATCCGGTGAACGAGCGGCGCCGGGGCCGGCGGCATGTCGCCGACGGTGAACACGCCGGCGAGCCGGCGCCGGCCGGCTTCCAGGCGGTTTTCGTCGCCGGCGCGCAGGAAGCAAAGCGGCTCGCCCGCCTCGACCCGGTCGCCCAATTGTTTGTTGACGGTGATCCCGGCGCCGAAGTCGATTTTGTCCTCGGCGCGCTCGCGGCCCGCGCCCAGCAACATCGCGGCGTAACCCACCTCGGTGGTGGCGACCGCCGTCAGGTAACCGGAGCGGGTAGCGACGAACGGTTTTTCCAACGGCGCGCGCGCCAGCCGTTCGGGATGTTCGATGACGCGCGTGTCGCCGCCTTGCGCCGCCACCATGGTGACGAACCGGGCCAAGGCCTGCCCGTTTTCCAGGTAGCCGCGCAAGCGCGCCGTGGCGCGTTCGGCGTTCTTCTCGACGCCGCCGGCGGCCAGCAGGTGCGCGCCCAGCGCCAGGGTGACATCCAGCAAACGCCGGTCGCCCCGGCCCTGCAAAATTTCAATGGATTCGGCGACCTCGTTGGCGTTGCCGATCTCGCGGCCGAGCGGCTGATTCATGTCGGTCAGCACGGCGCGGACCGGCTTGCCCATCTGGACGCCGACGCGCACCAACGAGCGGGCCAGTTTTTCGGCCAGTTCCAGCGTCGGCATGAACGCGCCCGAACCGACTTTCACGTCGAGCACCAGGGCGTCGAGGCCAGCGGCCAGTTTCTTGGACATGATGCTCGCGGTGATCAGGTCGATGCTTTCCACTGTGCCGGTCACGTCGCGCAGCGCGTACCACTTGCGGTCGGCCGGGCACAGTTCGCCGGTCTGGCCGATGATGGCGCAGCCGACGCGTTCGACCACGTCGAGAAAATCGGCGAGCGGCAAGAACGGGTTGTAGCCGGGAATCGCCTCGAGCTTGTCGATGGTGCCGCCGGTGTGGCCCAGGCCGCGGCCGGCGATCATCGGCACGTACAGCCCGGCGCAAGCGGCCAGCGGGGCCAGGATCAGGCTCACCTTGTCGCCGACGCCGCCGGTCGAATGCTTGTCCACCTTGGTCCCGGCGAGCCGCGACAGGTCCAGAACGACGCCGGAATTCATGAACGCGCGGGTCAGCCAGCCGACCTCGTCGGGGCTCAGGCCGCGCAGAAAAATCGCCATCAGCAAGGCGCCGAGCTGGTAATCCGCCGCCTCGCCGCGCAGGTTGGCGGCGACGAACCACTCGATCTCCGCCGCCGTCAAAGGCAGACCTTCGCGTTTTTTGCGAATGATGTCGACCGCGCGCATGGCACCTCCCGGAAAGCAAAAACAGCTTAGTAATCCGCGCGTTTTTCGTCAACGTGTTTGTCGCGCCCCGGTGGTTTGCATTGCCCGCGGCGATCCTGCTAGTGTGAATCCGCTGACGAAAAGGGAGGAGATCATGCGGCGCTGGTTGTTCGTTTGTTTCCTGTTGCTGGCGATTCCGGCCTGGGCGGCGGATTATCTGCCCGACGGCGGCGTCGACCGGTCGGCCTTCGTCCGGTTCGCCGATTTCGGCACGCCCAACGATTACAATCCGCAACTGGACGTGTATTTTCCGCCGGCGCCCGAGAACTACTTTCTGTGGGGCGATCGCGACGCGAACCAGTTCATCCGCTATGAAAAACCCGATCGGTTCTACTGGGTGACCCAGCCGCGCCAGCCGGCGTCGTTCACCAACGCGCGGGTGCTGTCGAGCTTTTACTCGGCCAAGGTGCGCATTCGCGTGCTGCCCACGCCGGCCGCCGGCGCGGTGATCGCCGTCCGTTACAAGGACAACCTGTTGCAGCCGACCTCGCTGGAGGTGCTGGGCAAGAACGACGAATTCCAATTGCTGGGCCGGTTCGGCGGCCAGTTCGACCATCAATGGAAGGTGGCGAAGTTTCCGTTCGACACCCGGCGCGGCAAGGACGACAAGGGCACCTACGTCATCCGGATCGGTCGCGGCGATTACGGCGATCTGCGCGGCGACCTACCGATCGACTGGGTCGGTCTGGCCATGAAAGACTTCAACGCGCCGCCGTCGACTCCCGGATTCTGGCCGGCCAAGCTGCCGAGCAAGTTCGCCGATCTCGGGCGGACGCAGGAATACATACCGGGCGCGGGGCCGAAGTTCCTCGCCGGCATCCTGGTCAAGGGCATGCGCAAGGATTCGTGGCATTACTACGCTCAGAACCACGTCAACGCGCTGATCTTCCAGGGTTGGGAAACCGCCTGGCGCCGCCTGTGGGAAGGCTATTCCGACGGGCTGTACAACGACCGTATCCGCTACGGGTTCCCGGATTGGAACGAGGCCTGCGCCGAGAACAAGCTGCTGTGCACCAGCCAGTTCTTCACCGACACCCGCAGCTACTGGATCGAGCGCCAGTACCACGGCGAGGAAGCGGCGCTGGATACGATGTACGAGATCATGAAATTCAATAAAAACGCCGCCGGCAACCTATGCTGGTATTTGAAGGATGAGGCCGATCACAACGATCCGACCTGGGGTTCGCCGCCGGAATTCGTGCTGCAGCTCTACAACCTGCAGAAGAAGGCCGATCCCGACCGCGCGGCGGCGGTGCTGTTCCAGGGCTGGCGGCCCGGCGGATTCGCGATGTACGACGGCGCGTTCGACATCGCCGCGTTCGACGTCTACCCGCTGGGCTCGGGGCGGCAGGTCACCGAGATATCCGAACGCATCGAGCGGATGCGCTCCGAGGTCGGGCCCACCAAGGCGCTCTGGGCGGTGGTCGAGGCGCACGAGGGCGAGCACGTGAAGAAGTTCGGCCGTCAGCTCACGCAGGCCGAGGTGCTCGCGCAAGGCTATCTATGTCTGGCGCACGACATTCAGGGCGTTTTTTATTACATCGACAACGAGGCGGCCTACATCGACGTCGACAAGATGCCCGGCCCCTGGGCGGGCATGAAACAGTTCTTCGCCGAAACCAACGGCCCGGGCGGCCTGGCCGGCTGGTTCATCCCCGGCCCCCAGACCGTCGCCCGCACCGGTTTCGAAAACAACGCCGTCGACGCCGACAGCGATGCGATCCACTTCGTTTACAAACGCAAGCCGACCGGCGAACACCTGCTGCTCGCGGTCAACACCCGCAATGTCGAGAAGGAAGGCGTGACGTTCGCGATCAAGGATCTGCCCGCCGGCGCGACGGTGAAGGTCCTGTTCGAAAACCGCTCGCTGCCAGCCGGCGGCGGCAAGCTCATCGATTCGTTCCCGGCTTTCGGGCGGCACGTTTACGTCTGGTAACCGCGCCCGCGCCTCAATTCAAAAACGCCAGCGCATCCGGCCCGTCGACGACGACGCGCTCGTCGATCAGTTCGTGATCGGCGGCGGGGTCGAGCACGTACAGGTAGTCGCTGTTGAAGTCGACCACGTACAACAAGCCCGCCGGGTCGAGCGCGAGACCCGAAATGTACGACAGCTCGGTGGCCGGCACGTGGCGGCGCAGGTCGATGGAATCCAGTTGCGTCCGTTGCGCGCGGTCGACCACCAGCAGCCGGCCGTCCATCCCGTTGCCGAGATAAGCCAGGTCGCCGCCGCCCAGCGCCAGCTCGAACGGCGCGCCGTCGACCGCGATGCGCCCGACGATCTCGTCCGTCGCCGGGTCCACCGCCTCGAGCAGGCCGTTGCCCGCGAAGCCCGCGCCGTTTTCGTAATCGCCCGCCGAGACGAACCAGATCACGCCCGATTCCGCATCGACGGTGGCCCCGATCGGATCGCGGCCTTCGAGTTCGATGAAATCGACGAACTGACCGGTGGCGTGGTCCAGCACCGCGACGACCCCCGGACCGGCCGGCGTCCACTTGGCCGACAGGTTGGAAAGCGCCGCGAAGAGCTTGCCGTCGGCGAAGGCCAGACCGTTGGGCCGCGCCCAGGCTTGTCCCGCGCCGACGTCGCGCGGCAGGTCCGCCGCCGCCAGCGAGACCCGCGCCAGCAGACGGTCGTCGGCCGCGACGCCCACGGACAAATCCAGTTGCAACAGTTCGTCGGTGAGAAACGCCGAGACCCAGGCCGTGCCGTCGTCGGCGAAGGCCAGGTTCATCGGATTGGTGCCGGCGCCGGTGGAGACCTCGCGCCGCACGTTGAGCTCGCGGTCGTACACGACGACCGAGTTCGACAGACTGCACACGGCGTAAAGGTGTTTTTGCCGGTAGACAGCCTGGTTCAGCGCGATGCCGGTCGGCGCCACGTCGGGGAAATAGTCGAACGTCGGCCCCGGTTTCACCTTCAAAACGCCGAAGGTTTCGGAAAGGCCGCCGCCGATCGCCAGGTAATAGGGATAGCCGTTCGCGCCGTCTTCGAAGAGGCCGTCGTCACCGCCGAGAGTCGTTTCGTCGTCGCAGCCGCCGAAAGCCAGCGTCAGCGCCCACACCGCCAGCCACCCGGCGATCCGGGCCGCAAGCCGCCTCCGCCCGCGCATCACGAGCATCCCGCGCCGGAATTGTCCGCGTCGTCGTCGGAGCCGTCGCCGGCGGTATCGTCGTCCTCGTACCAATCGTCGCCGGTGTCGTCGTCGCCGGCGGTATCGTCGTCATCGTCGACGGCCGGATTGGTTTCGTCGATCACGGCCACGGCCTCGACGTCGAACCCGGCCGAGCCGGTGGTGGGAAAGACGTCGTAGATCGGGTGATCGGCGTCGTAGCCCAAGGCGGTCGCGTCGTCGGTATAGAGCCCGCCGCCGGGAATGTCGACGAGGCGCACCCAGTGGATTTCCTGCAGGTCGACCAGGCCGGCGGTCACCGCCGGGTGCTCGCTCAGGTCGGCGAGGTCGAACGGCGTGCCCAGGTAGGTGCCGTAGGCGTTCTGGTGTTTGCCGGCGAGGTTGTACACGTCGGTGGGATCGAGCGCGCCGTACTCGTCGACCGGCCCGGGCGTCAGCGACACGCCAGGGAAGCGGGCCCAGTTTTCGCCGTCGGTGCCGACCTCGACGAAGGCCAATTCGGCAAACAGCAGGCCGACGGTCGGGAAGCTGTTTTCGAAAACGGCGAAGTCATAGCCGGACCGGTCGGCCAGTGGTTCGGCGAAGCCCAGCGTGATTTGCCCCGGGGCGCCGTCGTCGCCGTCCGGCCGCTCGCCCAGGCTGACCACGTCGTAGGGGTTTCCCGCCGCCGGTCCGAGCGCCTTGGCGGGATCGCGCCACTGCTCGTCCACGTCCGCGGCGGGCAGGTAGTCGGCAGACGACGCCGCCCAGGCGACGATGGCCGGATCGTCCTTGTCGATGCCCGGCTCGGTGAACGGGCCGGCGAGGGCGACGGATGCATAAAGCCAGGGTAAAAGCAAAAGGGAAAACCGGAAAAACAAGCGAGCCATGGAACACCTCCGCGAGTGCCGACCTGGGCGGTCGTTTGCCGATCGGGCAGGTTTCCTGGCTTGCGGGTCGAACGCGGCGCGCCGTCTTCCCATCACGCGCTTCGCGTGACAGTGACCTGTTGGCGCGCCACTCCCCGGCTTACAGTGGCGGGACCGCGCCGGATTCGCACCGGCTTCCCTTTTCACCCCGTTACGGGGCGCCCGATCCTGTTGGGCCGAATGGCGCCAAAACATTTAATATTAATCACATTCGGACCGGGCTGCCAATGGCCGCCGGGCGACTGTATTAGCTTAGCGACTTTGTCCCCTGTAACTGCTTAGCGATTATGTCCCCCATGAAGAAGGACATGATTTCGATGACTCCCAAGGAGTTACAGCGGATGAGGTTGCTGGTCTGCGTCCTGGAGGGGCAGCTGCCCC
>JAAYVF010000056.1 GCA_012517325.1 Myxococcales bacterium
AAGCCCGATGCAAAACGGAAAATCGAAAGGGAACAACCAACTGGACGTGGGTCTATCAGGCCTCGGCTCCGAACTCTACGTAACCAAGGGGACATTTTTGCTGCACAGTTGAGGGGACATATTGCCTAAGTATAAACACTTGAGCCCGGTCGGCGCCGGTGTTAAATTGGGGCGCACCCAATCCCGGAGCAATCATGCAGCTTTTGATTTCCCCTATCGGGCAGTTGGCTACCCTGGCCGGCGTCGTCGCCAAGGACGGGATCGGCATCGGTTGGGACGATTTGGGGATGATCGAAAACGGCGCCCTGCTGATCGAGAACGGCCGCATCCTCTACGCTGGTCCCGCCGCCGACGCCCCGGAACCGGCGAAGAAAGTCTGGCGGCTCGACGCCGGCGATCTGGTCGCGCAGCCCGGTTTCGTCGATCCGCACACGCACCCATGCTGGGTCGGATCGCGCCACATGGAATTCACCATGCGGGCCGAAGGCGCCACCTACCAGGAAATCAACCGCGCCGGCGGCGGCATCCGTTCCAGCATGCGCCAGTGCCGCCTGGCCTCCGAGGACGAACTGGCGATCGCCACTTTGCGCCGGCTGGGCCGGATGCAGGCTTACGGCGTGACGGCGCTCGAGGCCAAAAGCGGGTACGGCCTGGACACCGAAAGCGAACTGCGCCAACTCCGCGCGATCCGCCGCGCCGGGGCCGCGACCCATCAACTGGTGCGCGCCACGTTTCTCGGCGCGCATGCCATCCCGCCGGAATTCGAGGGCGACAGCGAGGGCTATACCGACCTGATCGTCAAGGAAATGCTGCCGCGCGTGGCCGCCGAAAAGCTGGCCGATTTCTGCGACGTTTTCGTCGAGGACGGGTATTTCAGCCCGGCCCAGGGCCGGCGTATTTTAAAAAAAGCGGCGAAGCTCGGCCTGGGATTGCGCCTCCATGCCGACGAGTTCGTTTCGCTCGGCGGCGCCGAACTGGCGGCCGACCTGGGCGCGGCCAGCGCCGACCACCTGATGGCGGTGTCCAGGGCGGGCATCGCCGCCCTCGCGAAGGCGGGCGTGACGGCGACGCTGCTGCCCGCGACGACGGTTTTTCTGGGCCAGACGAATTTCGCGCCGGCGCGGCAGTTGCTCGACGCCGGGGTGCGGGTCGCGCTTTCGACCGATCACAATCCGGGTTCCAGCCACACCGAAAACCTGCAGCTCGTGCTGACCCTGGCCTGCACCTACCTCAAGATGACCATTCCCGAGGCGCTGGCCGGCGTCACCTACAACGCCGCCCGTTCGCTGTTGATCCACGAGGAAACCGGCGCTTTGCTGCCCGGCCGCCGGGCGGACGTGACCCTGTTCAACGTGCCGGATTTGCGCGCCGTTCCCTACCACCTGGCGGTCAGCGATCTGTGCTACATCGTGGTGAACGGCAATCTCTACGAAGCGCCGCCGGCCCTGGCGCTGCCGGTCGCGGAAAAGTAAAAAGGCCACACCGCGCGGCGTGGCCTCGTGGATGAAATCGGTCCGCGGCTACTTTTTCCGCAACACTTTTTTCGGCGCCGGCGGATTCATCTCCAGCAAATCCGGGTGCACGAAGCGGCCGTCGCGCATGATCGGCTTGCCGTCGAAGAGGATCTCGCCCTCGGGCAGCAGTTTCACCAGATCCCAGTGAATGGCGCTCTGGTTGCCGTTGTTGCACTCGCCGTAGGCCATGCCCGGCGTGAAGTGGAACGAGCCGTAGATTTTTTCGTCGAAGAGGATCGACCGCATCGGGCGGGTGATCTCGGTGTTGGTGCCGATCGCGAATTCGCCTACGTAGCGCGCGCCCTCGTCGGTGTCGAACACCTGGTTGAGCGCCTCGTCGTCGCCGCTGCACGTGGCCTTGACGATTTGGCCCTTGGTGAATTCCAACCGGACGTCGTTGAACTCCTTGCCCATGTAAATGCTCGGCGTGTTGTAGGTCACGTAACCCTCGACGCTGTCGCGCACCGGGGCGGTGAACACCTCGCCGTCGGGGATGTTCATGTTGCCGTGGCAACTGATCGCCGGCAGGCCCTTGATCGAAAAGCGCAGGTCCGTGTCGGACGAATGGATGTGCACCTTGTCGGCCTTGAGCATCAGCTTGGTCAGCTTGGCCTGTTTCTTCTTCAGCGAAGCGTAATCGTAAACGGTGCACCGGAAGAAGAAGTCGGTGAATTCCTCGAGGCTCATCTTGGCGTTTTGCGCCATGCCGTTGACCGGCCAGCGGGTGATGCACCAGCGGGTGTGCTCGACGCGCTGATCGAGGATCGGCTTGTTGGTCGCCTGGAACAGGCGGACCATCTCGTGGTTGGCGTTGGCCAGCACCATGTCGTTTTCCAACGCCCGCACGCCGATGAAGACATCAACCTGCTTCATGAAATCGAGCTTGTGCTGCGGCAAATAGCCGACCTGCGCCTTGGTGCCGAAGTTGTAGAGGTCCTTGTTGATCTCCTCGAACTCCATGTCGTATTGCACGTACTTGGCGCCCTTGAGCAGGCACTGCTTGTACAACTCCTTGACGAAGGGCAGCGTCGCCTCCCCGAAGGCGTTGATCAGCACCACATCGCCGCGCTTCACACCGGTGGAATAGTCGACAAAAACCTTCGCCAGTTCGGCGACACGCGGATCGAACATCGGAAACCTCCATTCGGCGGGTGAGAAAAACCGTTGATTTATTGACTGTTTAACAAGTTCGGGAAAATGCGTCAAGCATTCGCCAGGCGCGCCCGCTCGTTAATGGTCTTTTTTTACCCGGCGCTTGCTGGCAGAATGACGAACGCCGATTCCTTTCACCCGACAGGAGACCCGCGATGCGCCGTTTGGGATCCTTCGCGCCTGGCCGAAACGCGACCGGCGGCGGCGCGCGGGCGCACCGATGACCCGCGACAATCTCGCGCGCGCGGCGACGGTGTTGTGCCTGGCGGCGGCCTTCGCGGCGGTGTTCTTCCTGCGCTTACCGGTTTCCTCCGAAACGTTTTGCGACCCCGACCTGGGCACTCCGGCCTACACCTCGCGGCTCTGGCTGGAAGGCGAATGCCCCTATGCCGCGGCCGTCATCACCAAACCGGCCGGCACGCCGCTGCTCTATGCGCTTCTGTTTTCCGTTTTCGGCCGGCAAATGACCATCGTTTATCGGCTCGCGGTCCTGTGGACCTGTCTGGCGGTCTGGGTCTTGTACGCGCTGGGCAAGCGAATCGCCGGTCGCGGCGCGGGCCTGACGGCGGGCGGACTCTATGCCTTCTATCAGGCCGATTTGATGTCCGCCGGCATCTGCCCCAACTTCGAAAGTTGGACCATTCTGCCCAGCCTGCTTTGCCTCTGGGCGCTCGTCGCCGAACGACGCGGCGCCTGGCGCGTCCTGGCCGCCGGCGCCTGTCTCGGCGTGGCGGTCTGGATGAAACAGACGGCCGCCGCCTTTCTGGCGGGCGCATTGCTTTTTCTCTGGCTGGAGAGTGTGCAATCCAACCCTTATGGAAAGACGCTCAAACCGACCGGCCGCGCCTTTTTTTGGCTCGGCTTGGGCGTCTTGCTCGCCTCGCTTCCTTTTCTCGCGGCCCTGGCCGCGCGGAGTTGCGGGCGCGCGACCTGGGATGTCCTGAATCCCTTCCAAATGAAGAACTACGTCGGCGCGGCCGATCGCCGCTTCTTGCAAGCCTTCGCCCATAGCCAATTGACGCGGTTCGGGCTTTCCAACGGTTTTCTGCTGCTGTTTTCGCTGGCCGGTCTGCTCTGGATTTTGATCCGCGAGCAATGGCAACGGCTGTTTCGCGAACGCCTGGCCCTGGTGGTGTTTTTACTGGCGTCGTTCGGCTCGGTGTTTCTCGGCAGCCGTTTTTACGGGCACTATTTCGTGGTCGCACTGCCTTATCTGTGCCTGCTGGTCGGCGCGGCGTTCGGCTCGCTCCGGCCGCCCGGCGGCATCAAGATCAAAGCCGCGCTGCTGCTAGTGTTGCTCGGCGGCGCGTTCATCGACCTGCGTCCCGAACTGGCGCTCGGCCTGGAGTCGTGGTCGGGTTACCGGCGGGACGGCCGGCCGCTGACCGCCGCCGTGTTCGCCGCCAATCGGCGGATGGAAGCCGAGCCCGGCGGGCTCAATCCGTTGCTCAATCATCTGGAGTTGCAACCGACCTATCACCTGGTGGGCGACTGGGCGCGGGAGCGGCTGCGGCCGGGCGAAACGGTGTGGAGCCTCGACTATCTGCCGGAAATGTATTTTTACACCCAGTCGTTCTCGCCGACGCGGCACCAGGAAAATTTCGAATGGGTCAGCGCCGCCAATTCGCCGACCTACGGCCTGTGGCACGACCGCGAAACGGCGGCGGTCCGGCAAAACCGCCGGGAACTGCTGGACCAACTGCGCGCCCGTCCGCCGCGCTTCATTTTCCGGTACGCCGACGATTGGCCCAACTACCGCGACCGGCGACTGCCGGCGCCGGCGAACTGGCCGCTGAACATCTTCGGCGATCCCCTCGCCGCCCCGCCGAGCCGGGTCGAGGTTTTTCCCGAGCTGGAAAACTGGCTGAACGAAAATTATCGGAGCGAAGCCGTCGCCGGGCAGAAATTGTTGCTGGTGTACGAGTATTCGCCCAAAACCGAAACCCCCTGACCTTCGGCCGCACGGCCATCGATCCTGACGGATCGAAGACCGTGGCACCCATGGTTGGAAACACGAATGGAAAAACATCTCTTGTTGGTTAATTCGTGATCCTCGTTCGCGGTGATGAACAATTTTCGATGTGCCACACTTTCAACCGAGGATCGAGGTTGAAGGTGTGGTGAAAAGTTATCCACCAATTCTGTCCTATTCGCGTGTATTCGCGTTCATTCGCGGTTGGTCTTGCTTTCGCGGCTCAACCTTTTCGTTTTTGCAGCGCCGCGCGCAGATCTCCGTCGGCCAGCGAATCGACCGCCAGCAGTTCCCAAAAACCCGGATACGCGAGCGCGGGGCGGATCGCGTCGTCGGCCAGATCGCGCACGATGTCGGCCAGCGGGCGATGGGTCGCGCGGTTGATGTCGAGCAGTCGCCGGCGGCTTTCACGCTGGCTTTGCTGGCGGTGCGGCGGGTAGCCGATGCCGCTTTCGACGCCGAAGAAGGCGTCGAAAATGAACCGCAGATTGACGTCCGACGCCCAGCCGTAGCCCTGGTTGAGCATCAGCGCGAAGCAGTTGCCGCCGTTGATCTGGGCGAAGAGCCAGGCGTCCAGCGCGGTGAGAATGTGGCCGCAGACGACGCCCGGGTACTGCATCACCGAATTCAAATAGCCCTGGCCGGTGCCGCAGCCGCCCACCACCAGATCCACCCGGCCGGTGTTGAGCAGCAGCGCCGACATCAGGCCGGTGTGAATGTAGGTCAGTTCCGGCGTTTCGCCGTTTTTCTTCATTCCGGCGTTGACGATTTCATGGCCGCGTCCGTCGAGCGCCCGCAGGATATCGGCGTTGCGGTCGGCGGCGCTGGTTTCGTTGAGAACGGCGATTTTCATTCTGAATTCCTTTCTCCGGCGGATCAGCCGTTACTATAACCTGGACTGCCGTCGGTTTTCCATTGCCGTTTCGCGGTCTTGACTTCATTCGTATATGTGATAAAGGGTCGCCCGAGAAAAGGAGTTTCGTCTTGCGCGACTGCAATTGTCTCTTGTTCCCTCTGAAAGGCGGCATTTCCAACGCGATTTAACTGCGATCTCGAACCGCCCGTTCGCGTTCCGAAGGATAGACGACGATGGATTGGCTGATTGTTTTGTTCAAGAATTTTTCCGTGGCGCACGCCGTGCTGATGCTCAGCCTGGTGGTCAGCCTGGGGTTGGCGCTGGGCAACATCCGCTTGCTCGGCATCAACATCGGCGTCGGTGGGGTGCTCTTCGCCGGCATCGCGCTGGGTCATTTTCACCTGACCATCAACGAGGAAATCCTCGAGTTCGTGCGCGAATTCGGGCTGATCCTGTTCGTGTACGCGATCGGCCTGCAGGTCGGCCCGGGCTTCTTCTCGTCGCTGCGCCGCCAGGGCCTGACGCTTAATTTGCTGGGCGCGGCGATCGTGCTGGGCGGCACGCTCATCGCGGTGTTGATCGCCCTGTTCGCCAAGGTCGATTGGCCGGTGGCGATCGGCCTGTTGTCGGGCGCGGTGACCAACACGCCCAGCCTCGGCGCGGCGCAGCAGGCGCTCAAGGACCTGGCCACGGCGGCGCCGGACGCGGCCTCGATGGTGGGCCTGGCTTACGCGATGGCCTATCCGTTCGGCATTTTCGGCATCATCGTCACCATGCTGCTGATCCGCCTGCTGTTCCGAATCAATCCGCAAAAGGAAGCCGAGGAGTTCGAGCGGCTGCAGCAGGGAAACGTCGCCCCCATCCTGACGCTGAACTACGAGATCACCAATCCGAATCTCGACGGCATCACCATCGAACGGCTCGAGGAACTGAACAACAACAGCATCGTCGTGACGCGCCTCTACCACGAAGGCAAGCAGGAGCTGGCGATGCGCGACTCCCGCGTCCGCCTCGGCGACATCGTCCACGCGGTGGGCACCGAAAGCCGCCTGGAAAGCTTCCGGGTGATCGTCGGCAAGGCCAGCGAGCTGGAGTTGCCGGCCATGCCCAGTTGCATCTGTTTCCGGCGCGTCGTGGTGACCCAGAAGGCCATCGTCGGCAAGGATCTGGGCAAGCTGGACCTCGAGGAAAAATTCGGCGTGATCATCACCCGGGTCATCCGGTCGGGCGTCGAATTCTCGCCCCGCCAGGGAATGAAGCTGCACTTCGGCGACCGGCTGATGGTGGTCGGCGTCGAGCAGGCGCTGGACCGCGTGGCCCGCGTCGTCGGCGACGAGGTGCGCGAGCTGGACAAGCCGCACATCGTGCCGATTTTCGTCGGCATCGCCCTGGGAGTGATCGTCGGCAGTTGGCCGGTGCTGCTGCCGCACATGCCCGCGCCGGTGAAGCTCGGCCTGGCGGGCGGCCCGCTGCTGGTGGCCATCGCCATGGGGCGGATCGGCAAGATCGGCCCGCTGCTCAACTACATGCCGACGCCGGCGAACAAGTTGCTGGCCGAATTCGGCATCGCCCTGTTCCTGGCCTGCGTCGGCCTGCGCTCGGGCGAACGCTTTTTCGAAATCCTGCTCGGCGGCAACGGCCTGAACTGGATGTGCCTCGCCGCCCTGATCACCGTCATCCCGCTACTGGTCGTCGGCTTCGTGGCGCGCGGCTTCCTGAAGCTCAATTACGTTTCGCTGTGCGGCCTCTTGTCGGGCTCGATGACCGATCCGCCGGCCCTCGCCTACGCCACCCAGCTCATCAAAAGCGACGCTCCCTCGATCGCCTACGCGACCGTCTACCCGCTCACCATGCTGCTGCGGGTCGTCATCGCCCAGGTGGTGATTCTGATCGCGCTGGGGTAAAGTGACCGCCGTTGCTTTCAGTCGAAACGAATAATCGATCGTCGAAAGGATTTACCACATGCCTTCCCCAATCACCGAACAGGATCGGGCGCGCGCGAAACAGTGTATGGAATGCCCCGTCTGCAGCCGGGCGCGGACCATGCAGAAGGGTTTGGCCTATTGGTTCGTCAAAACCATCGAAGGCGGCCTCTGCCCGATGTGCAAGGCTTACGAAAAGGTCTACGGCCGCAAGGCCCACGAACCGCTGTCGACCTCCGGTTCGGCAAGGATGTAGGCCCGGCGGTTTTTGTCCCTTGCCCTCAGTAAATTCTCGCGTCTATAGTAAGCCTTCAAACAGGTGCCGATCCTTTTAAAATTACGCTCATTTCATGGCCAGCGCCGGAAGGGAGTATCGAAATGACTGAACTGACTTTCCGCAACGGGGTGCCGCAATATACCTTGGCCCATTACGAGCAGGATTACGCCGACCGGCACCTGCTGCACGGCTGCGTCGCCAAGTGGGCGCGCGAAATACCGAACAAAGTCGCGATCATGCATTACGATTCCGGCCGCGATTACACCTATCGGCAATTCGATCAGATCACGACGGCCTTCGCGCTCAAGCTGCTCCGCCTCGGATTTCAGCCGGGTGATTTTTTCGCCACCATGCTGCCCTTCCTGGCCGAACATATTTTTCTGGAATATGCCTGTTTCAAAATCGGCGTCATCCACGCGCCGCTCGATTTGCGTCTGAAAGCGCCCGAAGTGATCCGTTCGCTCGGCCTGATCAAGGCCAAGGGTTTCGCCTACCTCGGCAAGACGCCCAACGCCGACTTTTCGCTGATCGGCCAGGCCGTGAAGGACGCCTGCCCCTACGTCGAGCGCTTCGTTCAATTCTCGCCGCCGGCCGAGACGCTGCCGTTCGCCATTTCGGCCTTCAACCTCGCCGCCGAGGCCGAGGCCGAAGCGAAAGCCGCGCTGGCCGATCCGGCGCACTCGGAAATTCTCGCCCAATACCAGAAAATCGCCGGCGCGATCAAAGAAACCGACGGCGCCCAGGTGATCTATACCACCGGCTCGACCGGTCTGCCCAAACCGGCGCTGCTTTCGCACCGCAACATCACCTCGCAGAACATGTGCCTCGGCGGTTCGTTCGATATCAAGGGCGAGGCGCGCATGCTGGTCAACCTGCCGCCCTCGCACGTCGGCGGCCAGGCCGAGCAGTTGATGACCCCGCTCTTTTGGGGCGGCACGGCCGTGGTGCTGCAGATTTTCGACCCGGCCAAGACCCTGGACGCCATCCAGAAGTACAAGGTCGATAGTTTCGGGCAGATCCCGGCGCTGTTCGCGATGGAATGGCGGTTGCCGAATTACCAGGATTTCGACCTGTCCTCCTTGAAATTCGCCCTGTACGGCGGCCAGCAGGTGACCCGACAGTTCCTCGAACAACTGGCGGCGATGGCCCCCAAGTTCGGCACCGGCCTGGGCCTGACCGAAATGGGCGGCTTCTGCACCTACACGCCGCTGGACGGCACGGTCGACGACATCCTGGCCAGCGTCGGTTTCGACATGCCGGTGTCACCGATCTCGATCCGCAAGGGCCTGAATCCCGACGGCACCGCCGGCGAGTCGCTGGCGACCGGCGAAATCGGCGAAATCTGCTTTTCCGGCCCGCAGGTGTTCATCGCCTATGTCAACAACGAGGAAGCCTACCGCAAGACCGTCTCGACCGACGGGGTCTGCTACACCGGCGATTTGGGTTTTTACGACGAGAAAGGCCTGCACTTTTCGGGACGGTCCAAGCTGGTGATCAAGCCGAAGGGCTATCAGGTGCACCCGGCGCAGATCGAAGAGCATTTCTGCGAGTTGCGCGATCAGGTGGCTTCGGCCGCGGCGGTCGGCGCGCCCCACGAGGTGTTCACCGAAGGCGTGGTGCTGTTCATCGAAAAGAAAGCGGGCGCCGCGTTGACCCAGGCCGATCTCGACGCGCACGCGAAGAAGATCGCCGCCTACATGCGGCCGTCGCTGTACATCCTGCTCGAGCCCGGCCAGATGCCGCTCAATCGCGTCGCGAAAACCGACTACGTCAGCCTGAAGGAACAAGCCAAGCAGGCGATCGAAAAGGCGCGCGCCGCGGGCGGCTGGGATCGCGAATAAACCATCGACCGGGCTCGGTCGACCGGATCGGGCCCGGCTGCTTTATTCTTCGTCGCGATTGAGTCTTTGGCAATGAACGCAAAGGCGATGCCCGCCCGTTCCTTCTTTTCGATATTCTTTCTCGATGTTGTTGCCTTCCGTGCAGGCACTGTTGTTGTGATAGACATCGGTTCCCTTTTTCGTCGAATGAAACGCGGCTACTTTCGGCATCTTCAACCTCCCTTATCGATGGCCTGGGAAATTTTTATTTTCGCCGCAGGATAGATCAGGAAACGACTGGAGTAAAGAATAATTATCGTATAATAATGTCACTTTTTAGTAAATTGTGGATGGCTTCCTTTAACAATTTGGTAAAAAAGACGTTAATGGATGAAGCGATCAGTCGCCGTAAACCGTATTCGGCTCGGCGGTCGGGACGAGAGAGGGAACCTCGACCATGGGCGGCGGAGTGGCCGCGGCGGGCGTGGCGCTGTCGGCGGCCGGCGTTTGCTCCGTTGACGGCGCGGCGGCGGGCGGCGGCGCGGGCGCGGCGGCGGCCTGGCCCATTTCGGGCAGGAAGGGCCGCGGGTCGACCGGGATGCCGAAGCGTCGCAATTCGTAGTGCAGGTGCGGCCCCGAGCTTTGCCCGGTATTGCCCGACCGGCCGATGATGTCGCCTTCCTGTACTTCCTGGCCGGCCACGACAACGGCGCGGTCCAGATGCCCCAAAAACGACGTGTAGCCCTGGCCGTGCGCGATCACCGCCACCAGCCCGTATGCCGGGTCCTCGCCGACGAACACCACCCGGCCCGGCGCCGTCGCGACCACCGCAGTCCCCACGGGCACGGCGATGTCGACGCCCGTATGCATCTCGGGCGCGGCGGTCAGCGGATTGACGCGCAGGCCGAATTCGCTGGTCACCCAGCCGCGCAGCGGCCAGCGGGCCGGCGCGCTCATCCACGACCAATGGGCGGCGTGATAATAGCGGTCGGCGACCAGGCCGGTCTGATCGGCGTGCGATTTTTCCAGCAGGGCGTCGTCGACGCCGGCCCCGGCGGACGCGGGCGCGGCGGTCGCCGCCGACGCGGCGGGACCGTGCAGTTGCAGTTCCAGACTACGGATGGTGAAGCGCGCGCCGACGTAATAGAAAACGAGCAGCAAAAACAGCAAGGCCAGGCCGCCGAGCATCGCCAATCCGAACCGCAGGGTGCGTTCGGTGAAACGCAGGCGCCGCACGCGATCCTGGTCGTCGAGCAGCAGCAGCGTAAACTGGCGATTGCGGCGGGGTGTCATCAACCTGGCTCCTTTTCACGCCGCTTTGTCGTACCGGCGGCGCGGCCTGCTGTCAAGGCAGCGGCAGATCGCGTTCCCGCGCCGCCTGCTCCAGGCTGGCCTCGCCGGTGTAATCGTCGAGCGGCAGCAACGCCGCCTTGCCCTTGATCTGCTTGAACACGTAAAGCCGCCGGTCGGGGAAAAAGCGCGCCGCCACCTGGCGGTCGACCGGCGTGCCGCCGGTGCGCAAATACAACACGTCATCGGACAAATCGGGACGCGGCAACGGCCGGCCTAGCACCCAGGAGCGTTCGTTGCCGCCGGCCCAAGGATAGAAATCGGTGAACACGACGGCCTGGCGCAGCCCTGCATCGCGAGCGAGGCGCGGCAATTCGTCGCCGGCCCGCGCGGCGCGGTACAACCCGCCCAGATGCGCGGGCCAGAAGGTCAGCGCCGCGATCAGCAACAGCGTCGCGACCGCCGTCGCCGGATGAAGCGGCCGCCGGAGGCCAGCCGCCAAGCCCGCCGCGACGAACGGCAACAAGACCGCGCCGGCGGTGTGATAGAGCTGCGGGCCGGTGTCGGCCAATCCCGGCCAGAAATAGAAAAACAACGCGGCGAAGGTCAGCGGAACCCCGGCGAACACCGCCCGGACGCGCGCTTCACCGCGCCACCGCCAGAATCCGTAACCGGCCAGCGCCGTGGCCGCGGGCAGCCCCAGCAGGAAAAAATCGAGGCGGGCGAGATTCTGCCCGGTAGCCCGCAGGCCGGCGAGCGGCGTATGCACGATCTCCCACGGCGCGGGGCCGAAGCCGAACGGCGAGACAACCGGAAAATGCCGGTAGCCCCACCAATACGCCTGGTAATTCGTCCAGAAATACGATCCCCACAAATGGTGATTCAACAGCGCGTAAGGGATGACGGTCAGCAGCGAACCCAGCACGGCGCCGCCCAGTAACGGCCACCGCGACGGCCCGCGAACGATGCGCCGGAGCAACAACAGGATCGGCGCCGCGCCCAACAGCGCCGGTTCCTGCTGGCGGCACCAAAACGCCGCGCCGAGCGACAGGGCCGCGCCGAAGGCATCGGCGAACCGGCCCGTTTCGACCGCCCGCAACACGAGCCAGAGGCCGAGCACGACCAGCACCGTCGCGGAATTTTGCGCCAGCAGCGTCGCGCCCGTGGACGCCAGCAGCGGGCTGATCGCGGCCAGGCCGGCGGCCAGCAAGGCGGTCGGTTCGTCGAAAAGCCGCCGCGCCAAAAGAAAAAGCAGCGGCACCAGAAGCGCCGCCAGAAGGGGACCGATCAAGCCGATCAAGCCGGCGCGCTCGCCGAGCGCCAGCACCAGCGGATGGCCGAAGCTGTACTGCCCGAACCAGCGGCCGCGGTAGATGCCGAGGAAAATATATTCGCAAGCCCGCTCGTCCGGCGGCGGCGGCGCGGTGAGTTCGCCGGCGGCCAGCGTTTGGGCTTGAAAGCGGTAGACCATTTCGTCGTCGGTCAACGGCGCGCCCTGCAGAACCAGCAGGCGGATGCCGCCGGCCAGACAAAACGCCAAAAGCGCGAAGCCGGCCAGCCAAAACCGCCGCGATGCCTTCTCGGTTCGCGCGGCGGATTTGAGCAGGCCGAGCAGGAAAATCGCCGCCGCCAGCGAGGCGAGAAACGCCGCCAAATACCAGCGCCACTCGCCCGCCGGCATCTGAAAAGCCCAATCGACGCCTTGCGGCGAGCGTCCATAGCGGCGCACGGCGGCGAACGGCCCGAGCGCCCAGTCCAGCGACCAGTAGGCAATGACCGCCGTGACTGCCCCGAGCAAACCGGCGATCCGCTTGCTGCCGCTGGTCATGGTTGCTCCGCGTACGCCTTTTGGTATTGCAGCACTTGCGGATGTTGCGGCGCGAGCGCGATCGCCGCGGCCAGCCATTTTTCGGCTTCGGCGCGGTCGCCGATCTCGTGATAATAATTCAGCAGGCCCAGGGCGAGATCGACGCTTTGCGGAAAGCGCGTCCAGCCTTCGTCGAGCAGTCGCTTGGCGCGGTCGCGGTCGCGCGCCCGAAACAGCGCCGCCGCCAGCGCCGCCAGGGGCTGCGGTTCGTTCGGCCGCAACGCGCAAGCTTTTTCGAAGGCCGCCACGGCCTCGGCAAACCGGCCGCGCTGCACCTCGACCCCGCCGAGCGCCAGCCACGAGGAAAAATCATCCGGCCGCGCGGCCAGCACCCGGCCGAACAACTCGGCCGCCTCGTCCAGTCTGCCCGCGCGCCGGTCGAGGTGGGCCAGGCCGGTCAACGCGTCGGGATTGCGCGCGTCGCCGCGCAATACCGCCCGCAAGTCGGTTTCGGCCGCCGGCAGATCGCCGCGGCCCAGCGCGATCTGCGCCCGCCGCAAACGCGGATCCACGTAGGCCGGGTTGGCCAGCACCGCCGCGTTGTAAGCCGCCAGCGCCTCGTCGACCCGGCCCAGCAGCCGCAGGGCCTCGCCGCGGTTGAACTGAATCCGATCCTGCTGCCCGCCGTAGGAAAGCGCCTGATCGAAGGCCGCCAGCGCCTCCTCCAGCTTGCCGGAGGTCGCCAGCACCGTGCCCAGGTTGTTGTACAACGCCACCGGGTCGGCGCTGGGCGATTGCCGGTTGAAGGTCTCGGCGTTGCGCAGGGCCGCGAGCGCCTCGTCGAGCTTGCCGAGCCGGCGATAGGCGGCGCCGAGGTTCGCCCAGAGCAGCGGCGCTTGCGGCGCCTGACGCAGCGCGCTTTCGTACAAGCGCGGCTCGTCGTGCCAGACATCCGCGGCGGCCACCGTGCGCTCCGCCCCCACGACGGCCAGCAGCGCCAACAGGCCCGTCGCCGCCCAGGCCACCGCGACCCGCCGCCGGAACAAATTCGCGACGGCC